>JAHFQD010000167.1 GCA_023266455.1 Candidatus Muproteobacteria bacterium | reverse complement strand
TGCGCGCGATCGGCAAGGCGATCGCTTGCAGACCAATACGCTGCGCGGCCGCATAAATCGGCGCCTCGGCCGGGCAAATCAACGTCACACGATGGCCGCGATTTTGTAGACCGCGTGCTTCGGTAAGGATGCGGATTTCTTGTCCGCCCCAACCGCATGAGGACTCGGTGTGCAAGATGTGCATGTGTTCGGACGCGATCATAGTGCGTTCAACGAGGACTCCACCGCGTGCCAAACCTCATCGACGGTGATATCGGACATCGGTTGCGTGTTTGAACATTCAGTATCGTTCGCCGGATGTTCGATGACACGTAATTTTTCATGTTGTAGCGGCGCGAGGTAACGTCCGCGATGCCGGCAGTGATACAGCGCGACCATTGGTACACCGAGCGCGCCGGCGAGATGCGTCGGTCCGGTGTCGACGCCGACGTAGAGATCGAGCCGTTGCATTAGCGCCGCCGTTTCTCGCAACGGCAAACGTCCGGCGACGGGCAGCACGCGTGAACCTAATTGCTGCGCTAACGATTGCGCCGCGTCGCGGCTTTCGTCGCCGCCGAAAACCAGGATATGCGCCCCAGGATAATGCCCCAAGATGCGCCGGCCGAGTTCGACGAAGCGCTCTAACGGCCAATCGCGATAGCGCTTTGTTGGGAAGCTGGCGATTTGAAAGCCAACGATCGGTTTGTCGGCGCCGACTTGTTGCGACAACCAATGCTGCGCGCCGGCGATTTCGGACGGCGACGGCGTGTAAGCGAGCCGATGATCGCGCGTTTCGACATCGAGCGCGGCGGGCAGCAGGAGTCGTTCGAGCACGGCGTGCATCGACGCGGCAGGCGTGGGCACGGCTTTCCATAAGCGGTTATTCGCATCGACATCGCGTTGTTCAAACGCAACCACGCGCCCAGCGACGCGCGCCGCGTAACGAATCAAGGGCGTGTCGTGGCCATATACCAATGCGACATCCCAGCGCGGCGCTTGAAAGTGTCCGCGGTACCACGCGGTTTTAGCGGTAATTGCGCCGAGTTCGTCGATAAAGGGCAAGCCGTCGAGCACCTCGCGTCGCGCCGGATGCGCCAACACGCCGAGCCGCCCCGCCGGCGTCGCTTGTTTGAGCGCGCGCAGCGCGGGCGTGATGAGTAAGGTATCGCCGATGCGCGCTACGTTGATTACCAACACGCGCGCCGCTGAATCAATCGCGGCCACGCTGATGCAACTCCCGAAGTTTGGCGTATTTAGTGAACGTGTTGAAACAGCCGATCGCGATATGCGTCAGCCCGGCGACGCCGTCGAGAAAGCCGCCGCGCACAAAATAAAATTTAATGAATCGAAACATCGGGCTCAACCACATCTTCGCCGTGCTGGCGTGCTTGCCGCGTTCGTAGAGCTGTTGCGCCTGCAGCGTGGTGTAGCGATTTTGTTTTTCCAAGTATTCGGCGATGCTGGTTTGCGACTCGTGCAGCAGGTCGCCGTTCAGCGTACCGACTGGCGTTCGCGCGACGACTTTTTCATGAATGCTGTCGTCGCTCCAGTTGGCGTGATCGCGGTTGAATAACCGCAGCGACCAATCGGGATAACCCTCGCCATGCGCGAGCCAGCGACCGAGAAAGCGATTGCGCCGCGGCATGCGATACGCGTTGTCGCGCGGCGCTTGCAGTGCGGTTTGAATCGACGCGCGCAGTGTATCGCTCACGCGTTCGTCCGCGTCCACGCACAACACCCAGCGATGTCGCGCTTGTGCGACGGCGAATTGTTTTTGTTTACCGTAACCGAGCCAGTCTTGATGGATCACGCGCGCGCCGCGACGTTTGGCGATGTCGAGGGTCGCGTCGCGGCTGCCGGAATCGACGATGACGATGTCATCCGCGAACTTCACGCTCTCCAAGCAAGCCTCGATTTGGCTCGCGGAGTTGAAGGTAATGATGGTGACGGACAAGGATTCAGACATGTCCGTATTGTAACGAATCAATGCGGCGTTTTTTGCGCGTCGGCGAGCGCCGCGGCGGCGGTGTCGAGATAACTTGCCATGTCGAACACGCCACAGGTGGCGCGGCCCGCGGCGCAGCGGTTATTGCCGTCGCGGATGGTGTAGAAACACGGCGAGCAGGGTTGCGGCGCGTACACGATATGCGACGGTGCCGCCGGGTGCACGGTATGTACCGGAATATCGTGCGACATCAACGCCACGTGTTTGCGCGCGAGCAGTTGCGCCACGTGCGAGACGAAGCTGTCCGAGGTCGCCGTGATCGTGGCCTTCGCCACCACATGCAGCAACGTGTCCATCGTGCCGGTGATGCGGCATTCGAGTCCGGCTGCGCGGTATTCGGCGAGGCTGGTGTCGTTCGGCCCGAAATAACAGGCGTAATCAAGGCGCGCACGCTCGACCAAGGTTCGAATGAACGCCGGTGGCAGAAACTGAAAGCCGCGCCCGGAAGGAAAGAACGCGACGTGCGGAACGTCGTCGGCGAACTTCAGCGTTTTGACGTGCGCCGTCAAACGCGTGCGCAAACGGTCGTACGCTATATATAAGCCGCGCCCCAAGTCGATTTCGCTGAACCCGAGCGTGCGCGCCAGCGGCGCCCACATACGCAACGCGTAATACGTCGGCGCCTCGCGACGCCAATCGAGACCGGCGCGGAATTTCAGATCGGTGAGAAACATCTGCGCGCGTCGCCCCAAGCCCGGACGCGGATAACCGTAAGAGCCGAGCAGACGCCGCTCCGGAAAGTTGACGTAGTAATCGGTGGTCAACCAATTGCGCAGCACCGTTGTCCAAGACAGATGCTGCACCAACACATAGCGCGGATGCGCCGCGCCACCGGATTGCGTCAGCGACGCCGTGCGCACGCCAGGGAGCAGGATACGCGCCAGCGGTTCGGTATCGGTGCGGGTGTAAACGCAGGCGTCAGACGTCAAAAAATCCGCGCCGAGTTCGACCAGCGCTTGCAGGCCATGCAACGCCATGAGTACGTCGCCTTGGCCGGCGTGGATGCGGATGGTGCGTAAGGGTTTCATGGGGTCAACACACGCGCGTAAACCTGTTCGATCTGTCGCACGACTTCGCCCCAGTCATGATGCGCGCGCGCGTAGTCGCGGGCGCGGTCACGCACGCTGTGTAGGTGATCCGGTTGTGCGAGCAATTCATCCATTTGGCGAGCGAATTGTACGTGTTGTTTGGCGTCATGGATAAAAAAGCCGGTCTCGCCGTCGCGAATGAATTCCGTCAGCCCGCCTTTGCGCGCGGCCAGCACCGGCGCGCCGGCGGCCATGGCTTCGAGCGCGACCATGCCGAAGGGTTCTTCGAATTCCGACGGCACCACGACCAAATCGGCGAGCGCGTAGTAATCCGGCATGGTGGTCGGATCGACAGCGCCGACGAGTCGGCAACGATCGCGCATCGTTTCGCACGCGGTTTGAATCTCGTTGCCATAGCGCACGCGCGCATCCGTGGCGTCGCCACGGCGCTGTTCGCCTACGAGAATCAAATACACATCGCGGCGTCGCTGCAGCAATTCGCGAAATGCATGAACCAAATCCAGCGGACCTTTTTCCGGCGACAGACGCCCGGCATACAACAGCACTTTGGATCCCGCGGGGATGCCTAGCTGTTGACGCTGTTCCGAATGGGCGCGCGCGGTCGCGAACGCTTGCGTGTCGACGCCGTTGGTGACGACTTCTACAGGTAGGTCGACACGCGCGCGATACCACTGCGCCAGTGAACGGCTACAAGTCACCAAGGACGTGCCCGCCGCCGGCACGCCGATATCCATTTCATTGTGCATGTGCAGCACAAAGCGGTGGCGCTTCGTGTCGAGCGAACGCGTTAGTTCGTGAAACAACGCCGGCGCGTTGTGCACATGCACGATCGCGGCGTCGATTTCGCGCACGATACGCGCCGCGCGTTGCCCATAAGAATAAGGATCGAGCCGGGTAATTTTCTGAAACAAGCGTCGATACAGCCGGCCGATTTGAATGCGGTGGATGCGCGCGCGCTCCACGGTTTCATTGAGGGCATAACCCGGCGCGTGGGTGCAGACGATGTCGCTGGAAAATTGCGTTAAACGCCGGCCGACTTGATACATCCACCATTCGACGGCGGCGCCGTGTTTCGGCGGCACCGGGTGCACTGGCGCGGCGACCATGACGATGTGGCGCATGCGGTTAAGTCGTCTGGGTTATCGGTTCGCGCGTCGCCGCGTTCAACAGCTCCCCGAGCGGCACGACCACCGCACACCGTTTACATTCGAGGTGCAGCGATTTAGCGAAGTCGACGTCGACCGGTTGCGCGAAATTCAAATTGTCGCTTAGCCGATGCAAACAAACCGGATCGCGGCACGACTGCACGTCGCAAAAAACGCCGTCGAGGTTCGCATGTCGCAACGGCAGCACGCCGCTGTTGCGGTCGAGAATCGTTTCCGGCGCGGTGGGACCGAAAATGCCGATAGCGGGAATATTGAAGGTGTCGGCGACGTGCAGCGGGCCGGTGTCGACGCCGATGAATAAATTCGCCTGCCGCAGCAACGCGATGAATTGGCGCGAGGACTCCGCCGACTTCCCAAGCTCGAAACACTCGACGACCGTATCACCGAGACGTTCTAATTCCGGCGCCAAACCGGCGACGACGATACGCGGGTGTCCGTAACGCTTACGCACCGCCGCGATCAAACGCCGCACATCGGCGCGATCCAAACCTTTGCGAACGTCCGTAGAAAAAGGACACATAAGGATCGTACGCGCCGTGTCCGGCAACGCCGGCCGTCGCGCCGGTGTCGGATCTGGCAACGACAGATAACGCCGCGCGCGCTGATAAAGATTCTGCGTGCGTTCGAATTTGGCAAAGTCACGATAATTGAAAAAATGCCGGCAGAAACTGGCGAAATATTCCGCTTCCAATCCATGGCTCCACGGGTTGAAGCCGAGATCGATGTTTTCTTATTTCAGCAGGCGA
>JAHFQD010000166.1 GCA_023266455.1 Candidatus Muproteobacteria bacterium | reverse complement strand
GAGATTGAAAAGAAACTTAATTCGTTAGTGTTTCCTGGTATCCAAGGCGGACCGTTGATGCACGTCATCGCCGGCAAAGCCGTGGCGTTCAAGGAAGCGTTGGAGCCGGCGTTCAAGGACTATCAACGCCAAGTGCTCGCTAACAGCCGCGCGATGGCGGACGTGCTTGTGAAGCGCGGTTACGACATCGTTTCCGGCGGCACCGACAATCATCTTTTCCTGGTGAGTTTGATCAAGAAGGGCATCTCCGGAAAAGACGCCGAAGCCGCGCTCGGTGAAGCGCATATCACCGTCAACAAAAACGCGGTGCCGAACGATCCGCAACCGCCTATGGTCACAAGCGGATTGCGCATCGGTACGCCCGCGGTGACGACGCGCGGTTTCACCGAAGCCGACGTGAGCGCCTTGGCTGGTTGGATTTGCGACGTGCTCGACAACTTGTCCGACGTTGCCGTGCGCACGCGTGTACGCCAGCAGGTGCAGGAGCTGTGCCGGCGTTATCCGGTGTACGAAGCGTCGAATAGAGACCGCGGCGCAACGCACGCGGTCGGCGTTCAGTCGAAGGCGATTTAACGCAGCCTGGAGCGGCGGTTAAACCCGCCGCTCCAGCGTCACGAAGCTGTATGCGTACGCGTGTTCGGCATCCGCTTCATGCCGTTCACGTGCTTGTTCTCGCCACTCACTTTGCTCGAATAACGGAAACCGCGTGTCGCCTGGCACGTCGGCATGAATTTGCGTGAGGTAAATGCGCTGCGCGCGTTGCAACGTCTGTGCATAAAGTTCGGCGCCGCCGATGACGAAAATTTCCGCATCGTTATTCGCCGCGCTAAAGGCGTCATCGACGGAGTGGACCACCGTGCATCCCGGCGCCGCGTAGTCGGAAGACCGCGTCACGACGATGTTGGTGCGACCCGGTAGCGGTTTGCCGATCGACTCGTAATTTTTTCTTCCCATGATGATCGGATGCCCCATGGTGATTTTGCGAAAGTGACGCAAATCATTTGGTAGCCGCCACGGCAATGTGTTCTCGCGACCGATGACGCGATTCTCGGCCATCGCGACGATGAGCGAAACGCGCATAGCTAGACGGCAACCGGGGCTTTGATCGCGGGATGCGGATCGTAGTTGAGTAATTCGAAATCGTCGTAGACGAAGTCTTCGAGATTTTTCTTTTCCGGATTCAACCGCATTTGTGGCAGAGCGCGCGGTTCGCGTTCCAACTGCGTGCGCGCTTGCTCCAGATGGTTCATGTACAGATGCGTATCGCCGAGCGTATGAATGAAATCGCCCGGTTGTAGCCCGGCAACTTGCGCGATCATGAGCGTGAGCAGCGCGTACGACGCGATGTTAAACGGCACACCCAGAAAAATATCGGCGCTGCGTTGATAAAGCTGGCACGAGAGTTTGCCGTCGGCGACGTAGAACTGAAACAACACATGACAAGGCGGCAGCGCCATCTTTTCGACTTCGCCGACGTTCCAAGCACACACCAGCATTCGTCGCGAATCGGGTTGGCGACGGATTTGATCCACTACCTGCGCGATTTGGTCGACGTGTCGTCCATCAGCGGTCGGCCATGAGCGCCATTGGTAGCCGTAAACCGGACCGAGGTCGCCGTTTTCGTCTGCCCATTCGTTCCAGATGCTGACGCCGTTTTCTTTTAAATAGCGGATGTTGGTGTCGCCACGCAGAAACCACAGCAGTTCATGAATGATCGATTTCAAATGCAATTTCTTAGTCGTCAGCAGCGGAAATCCTTGCGCGAGATTGAAGCGCAGCTGATGGCCGAACACCGATAACGTACCGGTGCCGGTGCGGTCGGATTTTTTGATGCCTTTGGTTAAAACGTGACGAACGAGGTCGAGATAAGGTTGCATGGCGCGATCAATAGAGTGGAGGTCGAGTTTGACTGACGAACGGTGGCCTTATGCTGTAGGCAGAACGCATGTTTTGGATGATGATTTTATATACATGTCTGCCGCGGCGTGGACTCGAATCGAAAATGGATAGCCAGTATACCGCGAGCGCAAAGGTGTTAAGGATGGACAAGCGATATTTTTTCATGAACGGTTTGCTGGAACGCCTCGGGCGGCCGGCGTTCTTTTGCCACTTGGTGGCGGGGACGCTGCGCGTAGTGGCGGCGCTGATCGTGTTGCTGTCCCTCACCGTATTTTTCAAAGTCGGTAAATTGACGTTCGACATGTCGCCCAATCAAGCGCCGGGCGGCATCTTGTTTGAAGCGTTCTTCTTATTAGCGGTCTATGCGGCGGTGCACGCGTTCATCGCGCGCGCGCGTGATATCGACGCGGTCAAAGCGGACGATTCCTACGCCATCACGACTTTGGCGCTCTTACTTAAATTATTCGGCGAGGCTTACTGCGCCTTCGTCGGCCTCATGGGCATCGGCGGCGGATTGTTCGTGTGGTTCACCGCGCAGAAGTTAGGCAATGCGTTGGGTGCGCTCGTGCGCGCGCTGTTCCCCGGTGTTGGCGACGATCCGAGCTTTATGGGCGGCATCGAATTCATGGCCGGCAGCGTGTTGATCGGTATCGGCGTGTTGGTCGTTAGCTATGCGGCGTCGCAAGCATTAACGATTTGGTTTCGTCCAGTGCGTAACGGCGTTCATCAAACACCTACGGCCGAAATCAGTCATCCTTTCCGTTCGCGTTTCGGTTCGTAGCAATATCCGTCTCGCCGAAGTGCCGTCGTATGGCAAGTCCGTGCTTGTCTAAGCTACTCGCCACTTTTTTTTATCGCGTCGTGTCGTCGCGGTAAGGATCTTGTTTGTAGAAAGCGGCGAGTTGTCGATACACTTCGGAAAACTCCTGTATCAAAATATCCGGACGTGTAAAAAACGTTTCGCTTGCAACCGCAAAAAATTCAGCAGGATCTTCGGCTGCATAAGGATCGAGCTGCGTTGGTTCCTCGGCATCGACCATAACGCAAAATTTATCGTAGGCCGTGTGGAACGCATCGCTCCAGGCGCGGGTGGTCATCGACGCATGCAGCGGTGGGAAGCCGTTGGCATCGCCGTTCAGTGTGTCGAGCATGTGCGCGCATTCGTGGATGACGAGATCGTGCCCGTCTTGCGAATCTTCCGTTTCGATCGTTCCCCACGACAACACCATCGGTCCTTGCGCGGACGATTGGCCGCATAGTTCGCCGATGTGCTCGTGCACCACGCCGACTTCGTCGACATGTTGTTCCGGTACGCGGAACTCTTCTGGATAGAGCACGATGCCTTTGAAATTGCCGTAGCAATCGATACCGAGCTCGAGAATCGGAAGACAGGCTTTGACGGCGATACGCACGCACATATCGTTGGTGATTTTTAAATCGTGCACGGATGAAAAACGTTTTTCTAATAAGAACCACACTACAAGCTCGCGCAAGCGGATTCGTTGCTCGGTCGATAGCCGTTGGGCGTACGGTATCGTTCGTAATGCGGCGGACCAAAGATTGTCAGGGACTGGATGGCGTGCGATGCGCCAGCGACGATAACGGCTTATGAGCGTTTGCCACACCGGATATTAATCGGCCGGAAGACCTTCCGCCGCTTGCAGCGTATTCAACAACAATGTCGCGACGGTCATGGGCCCGACGCCGCCGGGCACGGGTGTGATCCAAGCGGCGCGTTCTTTAGCGACGTCGAATTCGATGTCACCGACGAGCTTCCCATCCGGTAAACGGTTGATGCCGACGTCAACGACGATGGCATCCGGTCGAATCCATTCGCCTTTCACGAGCCCGGGTTTACCGACTGCCACGACTAATATTTGCGCCCGTTGCACATGCGCCGCGAGGTCGCGCGTGAAATGATGGCAAACCGTCGTGGTGCAACCGGCAAGCAATAACTCGAGCGCCATCGGTCGGCCGACGATGTTCGATGCGCCGATGACCACCGCGTCCTGGCCACGCAAATCGACGCCAGTGGTCGCCAATAACTGCATCACACCGTATGGCGTACAGGGCCGCAGGCGCGGGATACGGCAGGCGAGTCTTCCCATATTGAACGGATGAAAACCGTCCACGTCTTTATCTGGACGGATGCGTTCGATGACGACGGCAGGATTGATATGCGAGGGCAGGGGGCGCTGCACCAGGATTCCATGCACCGCCGGGTCGTTGTTCAGGTCGTCGATTTTCTTGAGCAAATCGACTTCGGAAATCGTCGCCGGTAAATCGTGATCGAAAGAGCTGAATCCGACTTCGGTACAAGCGCGCCGTTTGTTGCGGACATAAATGCCAGAGGCGGGATCGTCGCCGACTTTAAGCACAGCCAACCCCGGCGCCCGCTGCTTTTGGCGCAGGCGCTCGTCCACCTTTTGCTTGATATCTGCGCGCAGCGTCTGCGCGACTTTATTGCCGTCTATTATGCGTGCGGTCATGGTCAGCCTTTCAGAGGCTGCGCATGATCGCATGCAGCGCGCGAAGACGCCAAGGGGATGGCGTAGCGGTTTTCGCTCCGGCGGGTGCGTGTTAAGCTTGGATCAACGGGGTATAGCGCAGCCTGGTAGCGCACCTGCTTTGGGAGCAGGGTGTCGTGGGTTCGAATCCCTCTACCCCGACCAATTTCCGAAACGCCAAAACATCGGCCAACTCGTGTTGGTAGGCCGCCGAACACCCAACTAGGATGGTTGGGTCCGCTTATCTCGTCAGGGAGGATGATTTGAAGGCGTAGCGGTCAATTCGCGCCCGTAGCTCAGTTGGATAGAGCACCAACCTTCTAAGTTGGGGGTGGCAGGTTCGACTCCTGCCGGGCGCGCCATTCCTGCCGAATCCACGACTTCCAGCGCACAGTCACGCCGGACTACGACAACTGAAATTCAATGTTGTAGGAGGGACGGTGTTCGGCGGCCCTCGGCGTTCGCATCATCGCGTCGCTCTTCGGCGCCAAAGGTGCTAGCGAATTTCCACCATGCTAATAGTGTTCCAGCAAAAGCGTAA
>JAHFQD010000165.1 GCA_023266455.1 Candidatus Muproteobacteria bacterium | reverse complement strand
TCGCTTACGATTCCGCTTGGTCCATCCCGGAACAAATCGTGTTGCCTGCCGTCGGTCTTCGTTGGGAAGTGTGCGTGCGCGCCACCGACGCCGCCGGCGTGCGCATTCGTGAATTGGGGCCGGAACGGCTGGAGATCAGTGGCCGCGTGCGCGACGCCGACGCCTGTCGACGCGCGTTCGCGCGTTGGTTACGACAGCGCGGCGACGAATATCTGACACCGACCTTGCAAGCGCTCTCGGCCCAAACCGGGTTGCGTTATCGCGACGTGCATGTGCGTCGGCAGAAAACCCGCTGGGGTAGTTGTTCGCCCGACAAAGTTATTTCGCTCAACGCCAAGCTGCTGTTTTTTCCACCGGAAATCATGCGCTATGTGCTAGTGCACGAGTTGTGTCATTTGGCGGAGATGAATCATTCGCCGCGTTTCTGGCGATTGGTGGGGCGCTACTGTCCGGATTACCAGCGTTGCCGCACGCCGCTACGCGAGGCGTGGCGTTATGTTCCGCATTGGGCCCAAGATCGGTAAAGGATTCTTATGTTGCTCGTTACTTATATAGAAAGCGGTCGCGAAAAAATCGGCGTGCTCGACCGCGCGCGCCAAGAGATCGCCGATTTAAGCGCGATCGCCGATAGCATGCAGGCGTTCATCGCCGCGGGCGCATCCGCGTTGACGCAGGCGCAACGCACGCTGGCGTTGGCCAAGCGCGTGTCGCTTGCGAACGCGCGGTTGCGTGCACCGATTCCGAAACCGGCGCGCAATATTTTATGCGTCGGAAAAAACTATCGAGAGCATGCGCGCGAAGTGCAGGCGACGGCGGTGGCGAACGCGGACAAAGACGGCGTACCGGAAGTGCCGTTGATCTTCACAAAATGGACCTCGTCGGTGATTGGTCCGGGCGAACCGATTCCGTCGTATCTCGATTCGACACAGTCCACCGATTATGAAGGCGAACTAGCGGTGGTGATCGGGTCCGGTGGTCGCGGCATCGCGCGCGCGGATGCGATGCGCCATGTCTACGGCTACACCATCGTCAACGACGTGACCTCGCGCCGGTTGCAGAAGTTGCATAATCAATGGTTCATCGGCAAGAGCATCGACGGTTTTTGTCCCATGGGCCCCGCGATTCTCACCGCTGATGAAATCGCCGATGTTGGCCAGCTGCGCGTGCGCACGTTGGTGAATGGCGACGCGCGCCAGGACGCACCGGTGTCGGATCTAGTATTCGATATTCCGACCTTGATCGAAACGTTATCGCGCACCATGACCTTGGAGCCCGGCGACATCATTGCCACCGGCACGCCCGCCGGCGTCGGCATGGGGTTCAAGCCGCCGAAGTTCTTGCAGCCGGGGGATATCGTTTCGGTTACCATCGATCCCATCGGAACTCTCGAAAACCCGGTTGCATAATGCCCGCCGTCAAAACCAAATCGCCGAAAAAGAAATCCGCCGCGCGCGGCAAGTTGTCGCCGCGCAAAGAGAAGCGCGGGCTTCAGGCATCCGAGATCGTGTTGAGTCCGGACGCGCCCGAGTTAGCGGCCTTGTCCGCCGAAGTGCGCAACGCTGGCGGCGCGGCAATCGGCGCCTATCGCGAACCGTTATCGGGCCGCGCAGTGTTGCTGGCGGCGCTGCCTTTGGATGCGGTGCAGCCGACGCCGTTTCAGCGCGATCTGTCGCCGACGCATGCCAAACGTTTGGCGCAACGCATCGAAGAGACCGGCTCGTTTCTCGATCCGCTGATCGTGGTGCGCGGCGAAGAGGGTAAACTCTGGACGCCGAACGGACGCCATCGGTTAGCGGCGGCGAAGCAGCTCGGTATGCGCCAGATCACCGCCTTGGTCTCGCCGAACGAAGATCTGGCATTTCGCATCCTCGCGCTTAACACCGAGAAGGCGCACAACCTGCGCGATCGGAGCCTGGAAGTAATTCGTATGGCGCGCAATCTCGCCAAACGTCGCCCAGGCGTTAAAGAATCGGAGTTCCTGGCGGAATTCGAAGCGCCGGAATTGCTCACCCTCGGTATCGTGTACGAAAACAACGGCCGCTTTGCGGGTGGCGCCTACAGCCCGTTTTTAAAGAAGGTCGATCGTTTCATCGATCGGCCGCTGGCGATGACGCTGCGCACCCGCACCGATTACGCCGCGCGGATCGAAGAGATCGACGCCCAGGTGAAGCACATCATCGCCGCGTTACAGGAAAGAGGGTTTAAATCCCCCTATTTACGCAGCTATGTGGTGGCGCGCATCAATCCGGTGCGATTTCATATCGCGAAGAAAGGCGATACCAAGCCACCCATGCCGATCGCCGCCGCACTGACGCGCATGGCCGGGGCGGCGAAAAAGTTTAATTTGGCCTCGGTTCGACCGGGTGATCTGGCCCTGGTGGCCGCCGTGTCCGAGCCGGAAGAGTAAATTCTGCCGGTTTATGGGGGTGGACTCCTCTGGTAAGATTGCCCCGGATTTGTAACCAGTAGAGTTGACCCCCCACCATGAGAGAAGCCGACGACGTGTTCAACGACGCCTTCGACCGCGCAATCGAACTCGGTAACGAAATCGCCGAAACCGATCGTGAGCGCGACGTATGGGACATTGCTGACGGCATGCTCGCCGGCGCGTTGCAATATTGGCTGTATTCGCGTCAGCCGTGCGGCAATCCGCGCTGCGACGATTGTTCGCCGATTAGCACCGCGGAAGCGCGCATGAAAGAGTTATTGAACTTGATTCAGCAACTGGCGCGCGAGAGCGAGTACTATCATTCGCCGTCCGACACCAACGTCGGTCGCGCGTAAAACTTCCCAGTCGTTATCGCGTTAACGCCGTGATGGTGGATTGAATCGCGTCCGCGTTGCGTTCGATATCCTCAGTTAAACGAAACTGCACGGTCGCGCGATGTAGGTTATGTCCGCGCCGTTCGGTTTTGAAATAAACGTCGCCTTCGAGATGATCGGTTAAAAACCGCAAGCCGAGTTCGAAGGGAATCAGGCGAATCGCGTCGTAGAGATAAGCGATGTCCTGCGGCGTAAGCAGCCGCCGCGTTTCGGCGAGATAGCGTTTCAGCAGCGCGCGACCGATGGCCAGATCGAAGCGCGCGTCCGCCACATTTTTCGGCGACTCGCCGGCGGGATTGGCGCAAGAGCGCAAGCAATCGCCGATGTCGTAGTGCACCAGCCCCGGTTGCACGGTATCGAGGTCGATCAAGCTCACCACGTTTTGCGCGCGCGCGTCGAATAAAAAATTATCCACCTTCGGATCGCCGTGAATTACGCGCAAGCTCAGCTCGCCGCGCTCTTTGGCGTCTTCCAACACCGAGACGATGTCGCGGCGCGCGTGCGCGAATTCCACGCACCAATTCAAATCGGCGCTCGCGAGTTGATCTTTCGTTTGCGCCGCGACCGTAGCGAAGCGCTCGAAGTAAGCCGGCGTTTTGTGAAAGCGCGGGCGCGTCGCGTGTAGGCGTTTCGTGTCTAAGCCGCTCGCGAGTGAATGAAAACGTCCCAACGCGGCGCCGACTGCTTCGGCCTGGCGCGGGTTGGCGACGGTTTCGAGCGCCACGGTGTTATCGATATAGCTCAGCACGCGCCAGAAGTCGCCGCGCTCGTCGACGAGAAAATCCCCACCGGCGCGGGTCGACAAAATGCTGGGTAAGGCGAGCGCCGCGTCTGGTTGGCGCTCGCGACAATAGTCGCTGAGCGCGCGCAGGTTTTGCATAATGAGTTCTGGTTCCGGAAACGCGCGCCGGTTGATGCGTTGCAGCACCGCGTTGCGGCTACTGCTTTTCACGAGAAACGTATCGTTGATCAGACCGCGTCCGAGCGGTTTAATGTCGATAATATCGCCTCCGAGATCGAAGGCATTGGCCGCAGCGCGTTCGGGTGACATGCGCGTGCATTGTAGCCATCCCCACGCATTGGTGAAATGTCGGAAAAATATTTATGTGTACCTTGATCGTTCTTTATCGGCCGGGGCATCCCTGGCCGGTGTTGTTGGCCGGCAATCGCGACGAGATGCGCGACCGCCCTTGGCGTGCGCCAGCGCGCCACTGGCCGGATCGTCCCGGCGTGATCGCCGGGATAGACGCGCTCGCCGGCGGTTCTTGGTTCGGCGTCAATAACTATCACGTCGCCGCGGCGGTGATGAATCGTCACGACACGCTCGGGCCGGAGCCCGGTAAACGCAGTCGCGGCGAGTTGGTGTTGGAGGCGCTGGATCATGCCGACGCCAAGGCCGCCACCGACGCGTTGCTCGATCTCGACCCGGCGGCATATCGCCCGTTCAATCTGGTCGTTGCCGATGGCAACGATGTTTATTGGTTGCGCCTGGCGCACGTTAGCAAGGGGATCGAAGCGATGTTGTTGGAGCCGGGGATTTCGATGATCACCGCGTACGATAGCAACGACGAATCGTCGCTGCGCGTAAAGCGTTACTTACCGCAATGGCGCAACGCGACGGCGCCGGAACCAGACGAGGAAGATTGGTCGGTGTGGGAGCGATTATTGAGCGACGTCGATTCCGACGCCGGTCCGGAAGGTGCGATGAATGTTGTTACCGATGCGGGCGTTGGAACGGTGTCGAGTCAACTGCTGGCGTTGCCGGCGCTCAATCGTTTTGGCGAGAAGCCGCGTTTTCGTTTCGCCGCGGGACGGCCGGATACAACGTTGTTTAAAGACGTGCCGTTGTGAGATAAAAAACGCGTGGGTTGCGCCTACCCTACGTTGAATAACTGTAGGGTGGGCGCAGCCCACGCGGGTTGATTCCTAAACTACTCCCGTCGCAGCTTCTAACACTTCGCCCGCGAGGTTGTGCGAGTAACGCGCTAAGTCGTCGATCGACACGAATCCCACCGCTTGCTTGGCGCGATTCAACACGGCTAAGCGACGGATATGCCGTGCTTCCATCAGCCGTGCCGCTTCGACGATGTCTTGATCCTCGAAGCAGTACGTCACATTTTCCGACATGGCTTCGCGCACGCGCGTCGTCGCCGCATTCAGACCTTCGCCCA
>JAHFQD010000164.1 GCA_023266455.1 Candidatus Muproteobacteria bacterium | reverse complement strand
ATCCACGTGAATCCATCCCGGATCGCCGCTAATAAATTTCTTTAAGAACAACGCCGCGAGGATGTGGTCGGCGTCGTTGTCGAGGGTGCATTGTTTGATGTCGGCGATCTCGCTGCGCAGCGATTTCTCGAAATCGTCCGGCAACGGAAACGGCCACACGCGTTCGCCGGAAGCAGCGCCGGCGTCGATGATGGTTTGGGTCCATTCTGGACGGTTGGTGAACGCGCCGCTCATGCGCGAGCTAAGCGCCGCGACGCAGGAACCGGTGAGGGTAGCGTAGTCGATGAGGAGTTTTGGTTTTTCGCGTGAGGCGAAGGTGAGTGTATCGGCCAGCACCATGCGGCCCTCGGCGTCAGTGTGCATGATCTCGATGGTCGTACCGTTCGCGGCTTTGATGACTTCGTTCTGCCGATAGGCTTTGGGGCCGATGTGGTTTTGCGCTAACGCCAACCAACAGTCGACGGCGAAATTTACTTTCAATTCGGTCAGCGTGAGCAAGGTGCCGAGCGCCACGGCGCTGCCTTGCATGTCTTCGTGCATGCCGTGCATGTAGCGCGCGGGTTTTAAATTGGTGCCGCCGGTGTCGAAGCAAATGCCTTTGCCGACTAACGCTAGTGTCGGCGCGCCGTTTTTCTTCGGTCGGTATTGCAGGTGCAGAATGCCGGCGTCGGGTTCCGGACTGCCTTGGGCCACGGCCAGAAACGCGCCGGCGCCGAGGCGTTTTAGTTTTTTGACGTCATAGAATTTCGTCTTCCAACCGTGTTCGCGTGCGAGTTTTTCGACGCGTTTGCGGTAGCTGCCGGGCGTCAATTCGTTCGGCGGCAACACGGTTAAGCTGCGGGCAAGATGGTTGCCGTGCGCCTCGGCCAGCGTCCGCGCGAGCCAAGCCGGTTTTTGTTCCGCGGCAAGGACGATATTTTTTAACTTTACGCTTTTGTCGGGTTTGCTCTTGAACGACGGCAGCGACAGCGCGCGCGCGAGCAGGGCGGTGACGACGGCTTCCAGCGCACGCTCCGCATCTCGTGCGTTGAGTCCGACGGTCACGACAGCGACATTCGGCGAACCGGCGGCATTGACCGCCGCGACCAGTTGTCGCGCGGCGACCAGCAATTCGAACGCGCCGATTTTCGATTCGATGCCGATGACGCCGATGCGTGTTCCCGCAGCGTTCGGCAAATCGGTGACGTAGGGATCGTTGTCGAGCTTACGTTCCGCGTGTTGTAAGCGTTTGATGAGCGTGTCACCGTGCGGAAGTTTTTTCAGCGTCGCGCTGTCGCGCGTGGTGATCACGATGATCTTGTCCGCGGACTCGAAAGTTTTGGTGTTTAGGCGCGCAGAGCGCCAGGTAATGTTGGGTAATTTCATGGGCGATCGCTCGAAAATTCTTTTGGTGAGGCTCCTCCGTTTTTAAGCGGAGGCAATGTCATTAGAAGAGAAACATTAGACCCAATGCGCGGTGGTCGTCATGACTTTAGACGCCAGTCGCATGAGCCGCTTGATAGGTGCGGGCAGTTCCGCCGCACCGGCTTCGATCGCGGTGGTGGCGTGATGGTTTTCGTCCTGGCGCATCTGTTCGACGATCGCGCGGCTTTTCTGATCTTTTTCCGGTAGACGTTCGAGGTGTTCGCTTAGGTGTTCGACGACCTGGCGTTCGGTTTCGGCTAAAAATCCCAAGCTCCATTTGTCGCCGATCAATCCCGCGGTCGCACCGAGGGCGAATGAACCGACGTACCACAGCGGGTTAAGATAACTCGTGTGCGTGCCGAGTTCGTGTATGCGCTGTGCGGTCCAGGCGAGATGATCGTTTTCTTCTTGCGCCGCTTGCTCCATTTTTCGCCGTACGCCGGGAAGTTTGGCGGTCAACGCCTGTCCTTGGTACAGCGCTTGCGCACAGACTTCGCCGGTGTGATTGACGCGCATTAAACAGCCGGTGAGTTCGCGCCCGTGTGCGTCTATCTCTCCGTCGTCGCGCGCAGCGGCGGGATTAGCGCGCGCAGCTTGCGGCGTGCTGAACACGGTGCGCAAGGCTTCGTCGAAATGTCCTAAAGCGCGATCGAGTAATGAGTAGTCACGTTGGGTCATAGCTGAACCATACCTAGGTATGTCTCGGTCTGACAAGATTGGCTATTCAACGATTTGTGTGGTCGCGATGAAAAGCGTCCTATTTTCTTACGCTAGCGTAGGTCTGTCTTTTTTGTATGTTGATCGGTTAGACCAGGAAAACCGACGTGTTTTGTGGTCGAGTAGGGCTACGGTTTTATATAAGAGGGGGGCGGTAATGAATAGCTCAGGGTTAATAAGGAATCTCATTTTCTTCGTGCTCGTTATGTCGCTCACGGCCTGTGGCGGTAGTAGCGGTGGTAGCACCAGTTCCTCCAGTACTTCGAAAAATAATCCGCCGCCTAGCACGACTCCACCGACAGCGCCGTCCGCGCCGACGGGATTAACGGCGAGTGCAGGTAATGCCCAAGTCGTCTTGTCGTGGACCGCCGCTACCGGTGTGACTAGCTACAACGTAAAACGCTCGACGACGTCCGGTGGACCCTACACCAACGTGCAGACGGGAATCATGGGCACGAGTTACACCAACACCGGTTTAACGAATGGCACGACATATTATTTCGTTGTTTCGGCGACGAACACCTTTGGAGAGAGCGGCAACTCGAGTCAAGTTTCCGCTAAGCCAGTAGCTCCAACGCAAGTCCCCTCGGTGCCGACCGGTGTTACCGCGACGCCGAGTAACGCGCAAGTCTTCCTAGGGTGGAATGCGGTTTCTGGAGCGACAGGTTATAAAATTTATCGTGGTACGAATGTGATTGGATCGCCGACCTCGAATAATTTCACAGACACCGGTTTAACGAACGGTACTGCTTACACGTATCAAGTGAGCGCCACGAATAGCGTCGGTGAAGGAACGAAATCGAGTTCGGTATCGGCAACGCCTCAAGCGCCCACATCGGGTGCGAGTTTTCCGGCGCGCTGGTCGGTAGGCGCGCCTGGGGTTGGACGATACGACTGGAGAGATGCAAGGCTTCCCGTGCCATCGGGTTACACCTTAGTTGAAGGCAATGCGGCCGATGGGTATGCAATCAATTATTATGCTTGTGGAAATGTAGTACTGGATCATGTGTATCTGCGTGGATTTTTGTATCTAGGCACCGGATGTTACGGACACGTCACGATCACGAATAGCATCATCGCACCGCCGGTTGGTTCAGGGCAGCGTCCTATTCTCGCCAACAGCGATGGCCAGCAGCCGCTTACCATCACGATTACCAACAGCACTATTCGACCCGAGCCGGTTGTCAGCGGACAGACGAACGCCCCTCTCGTCGAGCACGCCCTGAATGGGTGTGTTAACTGCAGCATCGTGATGGACCGTGTTGACGTTGCGAACACGGGTGGCATGTGTGAATGCAGCGACAATGTCACGATCACTAATTCCTGGTTGCATGACAACTGGGTGCCACTGACTAATCCCGAACTCGCGCACACCGGCGGTGTTTTTCCTTACGGAGGTTCTGGTCCACTGATTGTCCGCAACAACCGACTGGAACCTGGTGTCGATGCAACCACGGGGCAGGAGCACGTCGATTACTGGAAACCTATTACGGCGGTTCTGTTTACGCAGGGCGGCGCGATGACGAATGGGTATATTATCGAAGGGAATTTTATTTCACTCGGTTCTTTCGACGTTGCTTTTGAGATCGGTAACGGCCTTATTGTGCGCAATAATGTACTCGGCCCTAATCATTTCGGTTACGCCAGCAATACAGGCGCTACGTTTGCCGAGTGGACTAATAACGTTCAGGGCAACATCGACGGTACGTCCACCAGTGTGATGATCCCGCGGCCATAATCAAAGTGGCTTGATAAAAAATCCCCGCCCTTGCGCGGGGATTTTTTGTTTAGGGGTTGCTCGCTGCTACGCTATTTAATTAGTACGAATAGATCGAAGAATCGTAAGTTGTCCGGGCGCTTCGTGTCTCCGCGATGCGCAGAGGAGCGGGGCATGTGTAAGCGCGTTATTTTCGCTATTGGGTTACTGTTTTTTTCTCCAGCGCGCGCGACGGATAGCGCGTGGTATCGCGCGAATCTTTACGACGTCACTACGCAGAGCTATTACATCCCGTATCAACTATGGACCGGCGCTCCTTGGGATGGAAATAAAAAATTAGAATTTCACGCCGTCGATAAAAATTTCATGACCAGTAAAACTATTCAAGGGCCGACGCCTTGGATGCATCCGCATTTGAAGCGCGAGTATTTGGTGTACAAGCGTCTTAATCGTGGCAAAGCGCAGCTATTCACGTTTTACGAAAAAGGCATCGGCCGCGTTTACGATAGCCGCGAACAGCGTTACTTCGATATGGATATCAAATTTCCCGCCGGCCCGGGCTGGAAGATCGGCGTGCCAGTCGACTTCGAACAGAAGTTTTGGAAAGGCGAGAACATTAAGGGTTACACCCGCACCGTGACGATTTTAATTTTGGCGATTAAGTTCGATGACGCCGATGTGATGAAAGAACTCACGTACTGCTACTCGGTCAACGGCGTGCCCGATAACGAATATACCTATCGCCCGAATTTCGGCATGACGGATGTGCGCGGATTGTAATTACGTCGGCGGCAATTGTTTGGCGATCAGCGTGATGGGATGCATAGTCTCGATGTGCATACCCGCTTGACGCATGCCGGCGCACAGATGCATCGCGCAGCCGATGTTCGACGTGACGAGGATGTCGGGTGCCGCTTGTGAGAGGTGGCGAATTTTGTCTTCGCGCAATGCCTGCGCCATTTCCGAGTGTTCCAAATGATAAGCGCCAGCGGCGCCGCAGCAGGTCTTATTCTCCGGTAGCGGTGCGACTTCCAATTGCGGGATACGCCGCAACAATGCATAAGGCCCTTGTTGTGCGCGCTGCACGTTAACCAACGTGCAGGGATCGTGCACCGCAACACGTTTCGCCAACGGTTTGAGTTCGAGATCTTTCGGCCAGTCG
>JAHFQD010000163.1 GCA_023266455.1 Candidatus Muproteobacteria bacterium | reverse complement strand
GTGTTTTCGTCGATATTCAACTTCGCGACCCGAATCTTTCCGGCGTATTCCCGGGCGATTTCTTCCAGGACAGGGGCGATCATTTTGCACGGACCGCACCATTCCGCCCAATAATCCACGAGTACGGGTGCGTCAGCTTTAAGGACTTCCGTCTCAAAGCTGTCGTCGCTGACGTTAAGAATGCCCTGACTCATGGTGTAGATCGCCTCCAAAAAAATGATGGGTTTACCGCTAGGTGTCGATCCAAGGTTCACGGATCGATGAGCGTTAGGTGTTCTGATAGCAGTAGTTTTCTCAGAATCTGTGGTTCGTTGCAAGTAAATCGTGTCCGACCCATGCCTTTTCAAGCGAATTATTGGTATTCTCCGCCCAGATTAGATGAGCGAAACCCACCTTACAGATAAATCCTTTGCCGACCTCGGTCTTCCCGATGTGTTGACGAAGGGTGTGCGCGAAGCCGGATTCGAGTATTGCACCCCGATCCAAGCTGAAGCGTTGCCGCTCGCGTTAGCGGGACAAGACGTCGCCGGACAAGCCCAAACGGGCACCGGCAAGACGGCGGCATTCCTATTGGCCGCGTTTGCGCATTTATTACGTCATCCGTTGGAAGGCCGACGCGTCACGCAGCCGCGCGCGCTGATGCTCGCGCCGACGCGCGAACTCGCGGTGCAAATTCATAAAGACGCTTTGGCGCTCGGCGCACACACCGGTTTTCGTTTGGGACTGGTCTACGGCGGCACCGGCTACGAATCGCAACGACAGCAACTCGAAGAAGGCGTGGATTTGTTAATCGGTACGCCCGGCCGACTCATCGATTATTTAAAGCAACACATCTTCGATCTCGAAGCGTTACAGGTGATGGTGCTGGACGAAGCCGATCGCATGTTCGATCTCGGTTTTATCAAAGACATCCGCTTCTTGTTGCGCCGCATGCCGCCGCCGACCGCGCGCTTGAGCATGTTGTTCTCGGCGACACTGTCGTATCGTGTCACGGAGCTTGCGTACGAACACATGAACAATCCGCAGTTCGTGCGCATCGAGCCCGACAAGCGCACCGCGGACAAAGTCACACAACTGCTCTATCACGCGGGCTTGGACGAAAAGCTGCCGCTGCTCGTGTACTTGCTGCGCCATATGGATCCACAGCGCAGCATGGTGTTCATCAATACGAAAGACATGGCCGATCGTGTGGCGAACACGCTGAAGGCGAACGGCTTCAACGCCGCTGTGCTTTCCGGCGACGTGCCGCAATCGGCACGCCTGCGATTGCTCGCCGACTTTACCGAAGGACGACTGCCGATTATGGTCGCCACCGATGTCGCTGCGCGTGGTTTGCACATTCCCGACGTGTCGCACGTATTTAATTACGACCTGCCGCAGAATGCCGAAGACTATGTGCATCGCATCGGTCGCACCGCACGCGCTGGCGCGACTGGCGATGCTATTAGCTTCGCTTGCGAAAAATATGTGTTCAGTTTGCCAGAGATCGAAGCGTATATCGGCCACAAAATTCCAACCGCAGTGATGACACCCGATTTACTGCCGCCGTTAGAACGCCCTGTCGAACAAGCGTCCGATCGCTATAAAGATCGCGAACATCGTCGTGATAAAGGCGGCCGTGGTGGCAAAAATCGCGGACGAGACCGTGATCGTCCGCCCCGCGAACGCACCCGCGAAGCGACTCCGACCTCGACCCCCGAGTTCAAGGCAATACCGCCGGAACCGGTGGCAGTGGCCGCGATTCCAGAAACTCGAGAAAAAAACCGCTCATTGCCACCTCGTCCCACGCAAAAACAAAAGCACGGCAAAGGCCGGCAGATGTTGCGTCGCGGCGAGACGCCTGCTGTTGGCTAAAAATTACTTTGCGCCTCGCCGGCGTTTACGGCGAAAATCTTCAGCTATTTCTTAACCTCTTCGCACCGGAGGAAGCACCATGGCCCGTATTATTTCGAACGACGGCGGTGAGATCACCGATCTCCCTAAGATCCAACAGCGCCTCGCGCGCATCGGTATTACCTTGCGCAGTTGGCCAGCGCCGCAAGTCGAACGTGCGCAATCGCTGCTTAATCAGAAAGTGCTGAACGATGGCGAAAAAGAAGAACTGCTGAAGAGCGTCGACAACCGCTTCGATGAACTCAAGCGCGACAAGGGCTATACCACGCGCGACATGATCGTCATTCACGAAGACATTCCGGGCTTGGCAGAGTTGCTTGCCAAGTTCGACAAGATTCATTATCACGCCGACGACGAAGTGCGTTACATCCTCGCCGGCCGCGGTTTCTTCGGTTTCGTCGAGCCGAGCGGCGATCAATTTCTACTCGAAGTAAGCGCCGGCGATTACATTAACGTGCCGGCCAACATCGAGCATTGGTTCGAGATGAAAGATTCGCAGCGCATCAAAGCTGTGCGCTATTTCATCGACACCAGCGGCTGGACGCCGGTGTACACCGAACGCGAGATGGCGGCGGCGTTCGGCTAAACGTTTCCATGGCACGACCCTTCGACGACAACGCGCCGCTCGCGGCGCTGGTGGAAATCGCACGCGATTTCCACGCTCGCGGTTGGATGCACGGCACTGCCGGTAATTTATCGGCACGCGCCGACGCCGAACATTTTTGGATCACCGTCAGCGGTGTGCCCAAGGGTCGTTTGGACGAAAGCGATTTTCTATTAGTGCGTATCCGTGACGGCGAAGTCGTCGAACGTGGACGCCCGGCCACGAAGCCCTCTGCCGAAACCGGTATTCATCGAGCGTTGTATCAACGCTTCGCCGACGCTGGTGCGTGTTTGCATGGGCATAGCGTCGACGCCGCGCTGATTTCAGCGCGCGCACCTAAAAAAGCTAAGGCACTGCGGTTGGCGCCGATCGAGATGCTCAAGGGTTTCGATATCTGGCAGCAAAATCCTAAAGTCGATTTACCGCTGTTCCAAAACACGCTCGATGTTTCCAAGATCGCCGCCGACATCGCGCGGCGTTTCGCCAAATCGCCGCCGCCGGTGACCGCGCTTCTCGTGCAATCGCACGGCGCGACGGTTTGGGGTCGCGGCTTGCAAGAAGCGTACAACCGCTTCGAGTGTCTGGAATTTATCTTCGCCTATATGGCGCGCGCCAAAACGCGTTGAGTATTCCCCCACTGCGCTTCTGCTAAGGTGTAGGCCTATGAAACGCCTCCGCTTAACCGTTTGGACGTTATTCCTCGCCATTCCGCTGTTGTTGGCGGCGGCGCAAGAAACGGAAAAAACAGGGCAGGTCGTGTTGCTCAACATCAACGGCGCGATCGGACCGGCGACTAGCGATTATGTGCATCGCGGTTTGGAAAAGGCCAAAGACGCCAACGCCGCACTGATCGTTTTACGCATCGACACGCCGGGCGGTCTCGACACGGCGATGCGAAAAATAATCCAAGATATTCTGGCGTCGCCGATACCCGTGGCGACTTTCGTTGCGCCTTCCGGCGCGCGCGCCGCCAGCGCGGGGACTTACATCTTGCTCGCGTCGCACGTCGCGGCGATGGCGCCAGCGACGAATCTCGGCGCGGCCACGCCAGTGCGCATCGGCGGCACGCCCGACCTCGGCTCCGATAAACCGGCGAAAGACGATAAAGACAAGCATGCGAAATCCAAACCGGGTATGGACGAAAAGGCCATGAACGACGCCATCGCCTACATTCGCGGACTCGCGCAAGAACGCGGACGCAACGTCGAGTGGGCCGAGAAAGCGGTGCGCGAAGCGGCGTCGTTGCCGGCGGAAGAAGCGGTAAAGCAAAACATCGCTGATTTAATGGCGTCCGACGTATCCGATTTATTGAAGAAGGTCGACGGCCGCAAGATCAAACTCGCCGGTAAAGACATCACGCTCAAAACCAATGGACTCGAAATTAAAACTATCGATCCGGATTGGCGCAATCGTTTGTTGTCGGTGATCACCGATCCCAACGTGGCGTACATTCTGATGCTGCTCGGCATCTATGGATTGTTCTTCGAGTTATGGAATCCCGGTTATGTGTTGCCGGGTGTCGTGGGCGCCATTAGTTTGCTGCTCGCGTTATACGCGCTCCAAGTGTTACCGATTAGCTATGCCGGTCTCGGACTAGTTTTGTTGGGCATCGCCTTCATGGTCGCCGAAGCATTTATGCCTTCGTTCGGCGCGCTCGGCATTGGCGGTGTAACCGCGTTCGTTATCGGTTCGATCATTCTTTTCGACGCCGACGTCGAGGGCTATGCTGTCGCCTGGCCGTTGATCGCCGCCGTCGCGGCGGTGTCGGCGGCGTTTTTCCTCGGCGTGTTGGCGATGACGATACGCATCCGTCGTCGGCCGCCGGTGAGCGGCGCGGAGCAATTGATCGGCGCCGTCGGCGAAGCGCTCGAAGATTTTCACGGCAACGGACGCATCCGCGTCCATGGCGAGGAATGGCAAGCGCATTCGCGAGTCGGCATCGCGCGCGGCGCACGCGTTAAAGTCGTGAGTCGCGACGGATTGATGTTGACGGTTAAACCTGAACATAGGGAGTAATGGAAATGACGGGCATTACATTTATGGGCTTTATCGTTATTGCAGTGGTGATGTTGTTTATTTCCTCATTCCGAGTGCTGCGCGAGTACGAACGCGGCGTGGTATTTTTCCTTGGGAAGTTCCAAGCGGTGAAAGGCCCAGGGCTGGTCATCATTCTTCCCTTGGTGCAGCAGATGGTGAAGATCGATCTGCGCATCGTCGTGCTCGATGTGCCGCCGCAAGACGTGATCTCGCGCGACAACGTGTCGGTTAAAGTGAACGCGGTGGTGTATTTCCGCGTCATCGATCCGCAGCGCGCCATTATTCAAGTCGAAGATTTCTTCGCCGCGACCTCTCAACTGTCGCAGACGACGCTGCGCAACGTGCTCGGCAAACACGAACTCGACGAAATGTTGGCCGAGCGCGACAAGTTGAGCGCCGACATCCAACGATTGCTCGACGCGTCGACCGACGCTTGGGGCATTAAGGTAACGATGGTCGAAATCAAACAAGTGGACGTC
>JAHFQD010000006.1 GCA_023266455.1 Candidatus Muproteobacteria bacterium | reverse complement strand
CGCGTTTGATGATTTTGTCATCGATGTCGGTGATGTTGCGTACGTACGTCACCGCGTTGCCGCGCGCGCGCAGATAACGCGCGACCATGTCGAACGCCACCATGACGCGCGCATGACCAAGATGGCAATAGTCGTACACCGTCATACCGCAGACGTACATGCGGACCTTGCGCGGCGCCAACGATTGAAACGGTTCTTTGCGTTTAGTGAAGCTGTTGTAGATATGCAGCATGCGATAGTTTCAAAACTACGAGGCGTATTGTTCCAAGCGTTGGCGCGCGCGTTCGACGCCGAGCAGCGGCAACACCTTCGCCATCTCGGGGCCGTCGAGCTCGCCGGTTAGCGCCGCGCGCAGCGGTTGAAATAAGGCTTTGCCGGAACGTCCGCTGGTTTTCTTGAGCGCATCGCTCAACGGCTTGAACTCCACGCCATGTTTGCCGAGCGCGTCGACCGCCTGGGCGAAAAATGTGGCGCCGGCGGATTGAATCGTTTCGCGCGCGTCGCGCGTCACGACGGCTTGGTCAGCGAATAAGTTCTTGGCCCAATGCACCGCGTCCGCCGGGAACACCACGTTGCCGCGCACGCATTCGATGAACGCGTCGCGCCGCGCCGCCGGTACCAAGCGATGCACGTCTTCGCTCATCCAGTTCCACAGTACATCCGCCGACACATGCAGCACGGCTTCACGTTGCCAATGCAGCAACTGCGCCGCATCGAAACGCGCGGGCGCGCGATGCAAGCGCGTCACATCGAAACGCTCTCCCAGCATTTGGGTATTCATGAACGCGTTTTCTTCGTAACTATGGCCTAAGCGCGCGAGATAATTATTCAACGCGTCCGGCAAATAACCCGTCTCGCGCATCTCCTGCACTGATTGGCTGCCCGTCCGTTTGGACAGCGGCGCGCCGTCGGCACCGACGACCAACGCGATGTGGGCGTACTCGGGCGCGAGCAATCCCAACGCCTCGAACAGCATCAACTGTCGCGGCGTATTCGCCAAATGATCTTCGCCGCGCACCACCAACGTCACGCCCATCTCAGCGTCGTCAACGGCGTTACAGAAGAAAAACGCCGGCGTCCCGTCGGAGCGGCGGATGACGAAATCGCCGATGTCGTCGGTAGCGAACGATTGCGGGCCGCGGACTTTGTCGTCGAAGGTGATGGTTCGGCTCTCGGGCACGCGAAAACGCAACGTCGCCGGTATGCCTTTGGCGAAACGCTCGCGCACGTCTTCCGGCGTAAGCGCACGGCATTTACCGGAATAGCGCGGCGGCCGCCCGGCGGCGAGCGCGGTTTTGCGCGCGATCGACAATTCGTGTTCGGTGCAAAAACAGGGGTAGGCCAGTTGCTTGTCGCTCAGCACGGCGAAATAGCGTTGATAAATCTCGCCGCGACGGGATTGTTCGTAGGGACCGGCGTCGCCGCCGACCTCCGGGCCTTCGTCCCATTGCAGTCCGAGCCAGCGCAGGTCATGCATCAACGCAATGGCGTACTTTTCATGGCCGCGCATCGCGTCGGTATCTTCGAGCCGCAACAACAACACGCCGTTATGTCGCCGCGCCAACAGATGGTTGAACAAGGCGGTACGGACGTTGCCGAGATGCAAAAGCCCGGTCGGACTCGGTGCGAAGCGAGTTTTGAAAACGCGTGTTGTCATGGGGCGCCAATGGTAACGGAAACGGGCGGTATGAAGGAATCTCAAGAAATCTAAAAAGTACAAACAAACGCATCGAAGCGGTTGCGCGGGGTCGTCGATCCGGTTGAGAATACGGCCACTATTTCACCAGACGGCAATAGGGAGCCGCATGCACGTACACCTAAAAACAAGCTTCGGAACAATCACGCTGGAGTTATTCCCGGAGAAAGCGCCGAAGACGGTGGACAACTTCCTACGCTACGTCCGCGACGGATTTTACGACGGCACCATCTTCCACCGCGTCATCGACAAGTTTGTGATTCAAGGTGGCGGCTTCGGGCCGAATCTGACGCAGAAACCACCGCGCGAGCCGATCGAGAACGAATCCAAAAATGGTCTGCGGAACGCCCGCGGAACGGTCGCGATGGCGCGCGGTTCCGATGTGAACTCGGCTTCCAGTCAATTTTTTATAAACGTCATCGATAACGATTTCCTAAACTTCACCGCGCCGACGCAAGCGAGCTGCGGTTATTGCGTATTCGGACAAGTCATCGACGGCATGCAAATCATCGATCGCATCAACGGCGTCCCGACCGGTTCTAAGCAAGGTTTCAAAGACGTACCGTTGAACGATGTGTTGATCGAGAAGGCCACGCTCGCCGAAAAAGTGGATCAGCATTAGGAATGGCCAAACCGACGCTTTTCATTTCCGATCTGCATCTATGCGCCGATCGGCCTGCGATCACCGAACTCTTCCTGAAGTTTCTACAAAACGACGCGCGGCGCGCGCAAGCGTTGTACATCCTCGGCGACTTATTCGAATACTGGATCGGCGACGAAGCTGCAACACTTGATGAGCATCGCCCCACCATCGAAGCGCTGCGCGCATTGGCGGAAAGCGGCGTACCGACACAGATCATTCCGGGTAATCGCGATTTTCTTTTAGGCGCCGATTTCGCGCGCGCCAGCGGTTGCCCCGTATTACCGGATCCAACCTGCATCGATCTTTATGGAACACCGGTATTGCTAATGCACGGCGATTCGCTGTGCACGCGCGACGTCGAGTACATGGCGTTTCGCAAAATGGTGCGGGAGCGACGATGGCAACGAGAGTTTCTCGACAAGCCCTACGCCGAACGCGAAGCAATCGCGCGGCGTTACCGCGAGATCAGCAAGGAAACGACGTCGCAGAAAAAACCGGAGATCATGGACGTCACCCAAGGCGCGGTGGAAGAAATAATGCGCACGCACCGAATACGTCATTTGATTCACGGCCATACGCACCGGCCGGCGGAACATGTTTTCAACCTGGATGGAGCGTCGGCTTACCGTACCGTCTTGGGCGATTGGTACGAACAAGGCAGCGTACTGCGGGTGACGCCGACGTCGCGCACGTTGGAAAGTCTGCCGCTATAACAGGGTTACTTCGGTTTGGATTTCGCCCCAGTGATGGAACGCAAATAATAAACAACGTCGGCGATCTGCTGGTCACTTAGTTCTTGTCCCCACGGCGGCATGAACGGCGATCGTCCCACCGCGGCGCCCCCCTTGCGGATAATCTCTTCTTTATACTGATCGGTTTTGACGCTGGTGCGGAGATTCGCCGGCGGTGGTTTAAGATTCTTCGCCGATTTACCTTTGCCATCGGCGTACGAACCGTGGCAAGTCATGCAGTAGGTTTGGAAAACTAGCAACCCGCGTTCGCGCTGGCCCGCATTGCTCCCTTTGAGATCGACCGCTTGCGCGATCATCGGCAATACCAAACCGAGCACACTCAGATACCACGCCGTCCTCATCCCTGCGTCGCCCTTTCGTCGATACAACACCAAGCTTAGTAACTATTTCTTGGGTGCTTCCCGATTTCGCACATTTACCGCCCGTAAATATGCCACGACATCGCGGATTTGCTCGTCGGTCAACTCTTGTCCCCAGGGCGGCATGAATGCCGATCGTCCAACGGCCGCGCCACCTTTGCGAATCATATTTTCTTTATATTCGTCGCTCGCGGTGCTCAACGTCAGGTTCGCCGGCGGCGGCTTCAAATTTTTCGCCGCCCGACCAGTACCGTCGGCGAGCTCACCGTGGCACAACACGCAATAAGTGCGAAACACGATCGAACCGCGCACGTCGGTCAGCTTTTCTACGTTCTTGGAATCCGCCGCCTGTGCCATGCCGCTGAACAGAACCCAACACAAGACGCCCCATACTCCGCCGCGCGTCATTGCGTGACCTCGATCTTCATTTTCATAAATGGGTGGATCGCGCACTCGACGAAGACTTGGCCGGGCTTGTCGAATGTAATTTGCTTACCTTGTCCCTTGGGGTAAGAACCGACGTCGAACGATTTCGTTTCAGACAACGAGTAAACGTTGTGCGCGAACGGATCGTCGTTGACGAAATTCACCACATCGCCGACTTTAATTTTTAAATAAACCGGCGCGAATGCTTTATTTCGCTGCGCTATTTCGTACTCCGCCGCCGACGCATCGAACGCGCAGGCGATAAGCGCGACACCCAAGCAATATTTAATTTTCATTCGATACATTCTCTATTGTGGCAACCGTGGCACGGCGAACTCAAGACGTTCGCTCGTCAATGTTTTCATAAATTCGACTAGGTCTATTTTTTCTTGCGTGCTCAGCTTCAAGGGACGCATGCTGATATCGAGATTGTCCTTCACGTCGCCGCCGCGGTCGTAATGGTCCACGACTTCTTCCAACGTAGTATAGATACCGTTGTGCATATAAGGCGCCGTCAACGCCACTTCGCGCAGCGTCGGCGTTTTAAAAGCGCCCTTCATGCCGCGCAGTTTTAATTGTTCATAGCGGCCATCGTCGTCCTTCATGCCGTCGACCGTTTTAACGCCGATATTGTGAAAACCTTCGTCGGTGAAATTGAACCCTTGATGGCAGGCGACGCAATCGGCTTTACCAAGAAACAGTTCGAAACCTCGTTTGGCCGCATCGCTCACCGCGCGTTGCTCGCCGCGACGCCAGCGATCAAACGGCGTGTTGGTCGACACCACGGTGCGCTCGAAACTGGCGATCGCTTTGGCGATGGCGTCCGGCGTGATGCCCTCGCCGGGATACGCGTGGTCGAACATCTCGCGGTAGCCTTTAATAGTGGACAAACGCTCCAGGAGGATCGTCATGTCCATGTTCATTTCATCTTTCGCTTGAATCGGGCCGAGCGCTTGGTCTTCGAGCGAATGTTTGCGTCCATCCCACATGAAAACGCTGCCGTACGCAGAGTTGACGATGGTGGGCGTCGCGCGTCGCAGTTTGCTCATTCCTTGACCGATGGCGGTCGGCAGTCCATCCGACCAACCGAGACTGGGATTGTGGCAGCTGGCGCAACTCATCGATTGCGAACCGGATAAACGTGGATCGAAGAACAGCGCCTTACCTAACGCCACACGCGCCGGCGACATCGGATTCGACGGCGACTCGACGATCTGCGGTAGCCGTTGGAATTGCTCGACTTTCGCTTGGTTAAAATTCGGCGCGGAGACCGCGGTTCCGATAACACAGACAATAATCACCACGAAGCTTGCGGCGACGGTAGTTCGGCGAGTCATAGTAGCCCCCAACTATTTTGGAGAGTACGTTGCAACCCCTATGCCACGCTGTGGCCCTGAAGACTCCCAAATTGCTGCGATTTTCGGAGTAATCGCTTGGCAGCGCCCGTTATTCAACCATTTCGATCTGCATTTTCATGAAAGGGTGGATAGCGGATTCGATAAAAACCTTCCCGGCTTTATCGAAAACAACGGCCCGGCTTTCCCTCTGGGGATATGAACCCAAATCGAACGCGGTGTGAAGTTAACTCAGGTCCGAGAAGTCCGCGACAACCGTAGCCCCAACATTAAATCCATGACATTGGTGCCGGTGGGGCCTGTGTGGATTAAATCGCCGCTGGCTTCCAGAAAAGTGCCAGCATCGGCGCGCTTCAACGCATCGGCTGCGTCCAGCCCTTGCGTCGTACCACGCGCGATGGAGCCGCCGTCCACTAACGCACCGGCGTCTTGCGTCGGTCCGTCGGTGCCGTCCGTACCGGCAGAGAGGAAATAAACATCCTCGGCGCCGTCGAGTTCGAGCGCCGCGGCCAGCGCGAGCGTTTGATTGCGCCCACCGCGACCAGGCTGCAGCGGTAAACGCACGGTGGTTTCGCCACCCCAGATATGCAACACACCGGCGGGCGAATGCAGAAAATACGATGCTAGTCGAGAACCGGCCTCCGCGGCGTCGCCAGCGACGAGATCGGCGTCGACTTGCGTCCGTAGCCCTTGCACTACGGCGGCTTGCGCCGCCGCGCTTTTAGCGTCGTCCAACCGCGCCACGATATCCACGCGTACATTGGCGAAACACTTATCGCCCGCCGCGGGCGCCGGCGGCGCTTGTTTGAGCGGCGCCGCGATGAAATCGGGCAGCTCGGCGTCGAACACCCTTTGCAGCTCGGGATCCGCGAGCAACGGACCGGAACCGATCGTTTTCGGATCGTCGCCGGGCACGTCGGAAATCATCAAACACGTCACCGGTCGCGGCGCTAAGCGCTGCGCCAACCGTCCGCCTTTAATGAGAGAAAGCCGCTTACGAATGCGATTCATGTTCTTAATATCGAAACCGCTCGCCAGCAACCACTCATTGATCTGACGCCATTGTGCAACGTCGACCTCGGCGGGAAGTTTCTCGATCAACGCCGACGCGCCGCCCGACAACAATACCAAGACATGCGCGGTGGATGGCAACGCCGAAACGAAACGATCCAGCGCGTCGCCCGCTTGCAAACTGCGTTCGTCCGGAATTGGATGCCCAGTTTCGCGCACCGCCCAAGGTAACGATTCGGTATGTCCTTCCTTGGTGACGATAAAAGCGTCTTGGATGCGATCGTTCAACGCTTCGTGCGCGCCGCGTGCCATCGCGCAAGCGGCTTTACCGATGGCGATGAGATAAATCGGTCCATTGAGCGGACGCAACGCGAGATAGTCGCGCACGCGCGCGGCGCCGTCGACGGCGCGCAGCGCGTGTTGGAATACTTCGAGTAGTAATCGGCGCGGTTCCATCCGAGGGTGACGTGCTTACAAGCCGCGCGCGATGTCGCGCTTGAGGTCTTCTACGTCTTCAAGACCGACCGAGATTCGCACCAAGCCATCGCCGATGCCGGCGGCGGTGCGTTGCTCGACGGACAAACGACTATGCGTCGTCGTCGCCGGATGCGTGACTGTGCTCTTGGTATCGCCGAGATTGGCGGTAATGGAAATCAAACGCATCGAATCGATCAACTTCCACGCTACGTCTTTGCCACCTTTCACGTCGAACGACAACACCCCGCCGAAACCGGATTGTTGGCGTTTCGCCATGTCGTGCTGCGGATGCGACGTCAGTCCCGGGTAATACACGCGCTCGATGCGCGGCTGCTTTTCCAACCAGCGCGCGATCTCCAGCGCATTAACGCTATGCGCTTGCATGCGCCACTTCAGCGTTTCGAGTCCTTTTAAAAACACCCAGGCGTTGAACGGACTCATACTCGGTCCGCCGGTGCGCAGAAAACCGTATACGTCTTTACCGACGCGTTCGGTGTCGCCCACGATGGCGCCGCCGATACAGCGGCCCTGACCGTCGATATATTTCGTTGCCGAGTGCACCACGATATCCGCGCCAAGCTTAAGCGGTTGCATCAGCGCCGGCGTGCAGAACGCGTTATCCACGACGAGCAGCGCCTTATGCGCATGCGCCAAATCGGCGAGCCGGCGCACGTCGGCGATTTCCATCAGCGGATTCGACGGCGTTTCTAAAAATAAAAGTTTGGTATTCGGGCGAATAGCGCGCGACCAAGCGTCGTAATCCGTCAACGGAACGTAGGTGGTCTCGACGCCGAACTTCGCTAAATAGTTATTGAGCAACAACACCGTATTGCCGAAAACCGAGCGCGAACAAACGACGTGATCGCCGCTTTTCAACAACGCCACGCAAGTCGCCATGATCGCGGCCATACCGGACGACGTCGCCACGCAACGCTGCCCGCCTTCGAGCGCCGCCAGGCGTTCTTCGAAGACACGTACGGTCGGATTGGTAAAACGCGAATAGAGATTGCCCGGCTTCTCGCCGCTGAACCGCGCGGCAGCGTCAGCCGCGCTTTCGCTGACAAAACTCGATGTAACGAAAATCGCTTCGGCGTGTTCGCACTCCGCCGTGCGCTGAATACCGGCGCGCACCGCTAAGGTGTCGAAAGCTTGTTTATCTATCTCGTCGGACATACCCGCCTCTGTAAAAAAAACTGAATCATCCAAATTCTGCGGGCACAAAAAAACCCGCCTGACTAAAGCGGGTTCTCTCGCTTTAGCTGGATTTGTAAAGCGCCCGCAAGCTGAACAATCAAATCGGCGCAGGGACGAACAGTAAATCTGATGACATGCGCTGTCAACCAGGGTTACTCCTACGAAAAACAAGAACGGCCGCCGAAGCGGCCGTTCTTTGCTTTCGCATCAGTGTCCGAGGGCCGAAGCCCTCTTCCTTGTTGCCGATAGTCCCCACCATCGGAATAACTGATACAGTTGAAAATCTTATGACACGATCAGAAGGAGGTCAATACGGTATGGCCTATCGCTTTGGCTTGGATTTAGGTACGGCGTCGTTGGGGGTTGTCGCGGTCTCGCTCGATGCTAAACGCAAACCTGCATCGCTCATAAAAAGTACAGTTCGAATCTTCTCCGAACCCACGGAAAACGATCAAGGAGCGCTTCGTCCCAAGCGAGCTGCACGCCGCGCAGCACGGCTACAACGCCGACAGATTGAACGACGGGCCGTACGTTTGCGGAGAATCGCGCAGCTAGGATCGCTGATCGGGATCGATCCGAAAACGCTACCGGACAATAACGGAAAACGGTTGTCCGAATTACGCGCGCTGGCCGCTACTCAACGTATCGAATTAACCGATTTCTTGCGCGTACTCTTCAAACTCGCCAAACGCCGTGGCTACTCAGGAGGCTTCAAAGTCTCCAACGCTGATTCCGGCGAGGTCAAGCCGGGTGTGGAAAAACTCCGCGTGGTCATGGAGGGGGAAAAATGCGCGACACTGGGCCAATACCTCTACTCGCGCGTTCAGCGTGAATTGCCAATTAAACTAAAAATCAAAACGCCTTCCACTGATAGCCCTCGAAAGAAAAAGACGGATGAAATACCCACCGATCCGGAACATGAAAATCTCTACGCCACGCGCGAGATAGTGATAGACGAATTCAATGTCATCTGGAACAAACAGACGCAGTTTCACGATGTCCTGAAGGGCAGCGCGGATGGAATTCCGATCAAGCAAAAATTTTACGAGGAAATATTCCGGCAACTACCGCTGAAGTCGGTCGCCGCCATGGTTGGCCTTTGTCCGTTAGAAAAGAATCTCCCACGGGCGCCGCGTGCACAACCCGCGGCACAGGCTTTCCGGATCGAGAAACAGCTGGCCGATTTGCGTTGGGGAATGGGACGACGCTCGCAAGATATAAGCCCCGCACAGAAGGAAGTCATTCGCTGCTTGTTGCGTGAGCAAGAAACGGCGCGATTCAGCACGATTGAGAAGGAACTCGCGGAGAACGGCTGTCCGAAACCCTCTGGCGTCGGGTTGAATATGGAAAACATCGCACGCGACGAGCTGCTTGGCGACAGCACGCTCGCAGCATTTCGCAGCCTGGGATTGCAGGATGGATGGCTGAGCCTCGATGAAACAACACAAACTCAATTCATTAATCTTCTTGCGGACGTCGGCTCGCCGGAACTACTTGAAGATCCACAATGGCATACGCGCATGCCTCGCAAAGGAAAGCGCAACCAAGCAATCACATATCGAAGCTTCGATCCCTCATTGATTGAATTTGTAGGCGTAGTAGTCAAATCGGGGAAACTGGATCAATTGGCTGCCATGGGCTTCGACGGCGGTCGCATGGGGTACTCCGTAAAAGCGCTCAAGAAACTCACCGAATGGCTGCGTAATCCATGGTGGCCGGCAGATTGGGACGGTAATAAAACGATTAGCGAAGAAAATGCTATCCGCGTCTGCTATCGCAACATCAATTCGCGCAATGAAAAACAACATGCGCTGTTACCCGCACATCCACCCACGGGAAACGACGTAGTGGATGGAGCACTCCGTCAACTACGGTATGTCGTAAATGACCTGATCGGCAAACTAGGCGAACCACCGACGCAAGTCATCATTGAACTCACGCGCGAACTCGGTGTAGGCCTCGACGCCCGCAACAAACGCCAAAAGCAGATGGATCAGAACCGCGTAGCACGCGAGCACGCAAAAAAAGCGTTGAGAAACAGCGGCGCCAAACCAAGCGGGACAAATATCTTGCGCTACCAATTAGCTGAAGAGCAGGCGTTCCACTGCCCCTACTGTCAGGGACAGAACCACTTTGGTATCGAAGCTGTTACCACCGGTTCCGTCACCGACCACGAACATATATTGCCGAAATCGCTGACCCAAATCGGCCGCAAACGCAGCGAGATCGTCCTCACCCATCGTGCCTGTAACGACGCCAAGGGCGACCGTACGCCGTGGCAAGCCTGGGGCGACGGTAAAGACCCCGAGCGCTGGCGCGCGGTAGAAGCCGCTGCCGAACGTTTTGAAGAAGCAGCAAATAAAACCCGGAACTTCGCACAGAAAAAAGCTCTTCGACGCAAAGCTAAATTATTGTTGCTTAAAGATTTCGAACAAGAGGTGCTGACTGATGAGTCCATCGCCGATTTCACCGACCGGCAGTTCCATCAAACATCATGGATCGCGAAACTCGCGGCGCAATGGTTGAAAACGATATGCGCCGACGTCTCCGTCTCGCGTGGCATGATGACGGCCTACCTGCGACGACACTGGAAACTCGACACCGTCATTCCCGAAGTTCGTATCGAGGAAGGTTTGCCAGTACTCGACACAGAAGGTGAAGTAATCACACCTAACGATTTCGCAGAATACCGTCGACAGTGGGAAGGTCACCCTCTCACTCCCGGTGGTCCGAGTACAGATAGAACGCTTGAGAAACGTGTGGATCACCGTCATCACCTGATCGACGCGCTAGTGATCGCCCTGACAGACCGCTCGTTGTACAAAAAAATCGCTGCCCAATACCGGCAAGATAGCGAGCGTCTACGCGGCGGTAAAATCACACGCATACGCTATCAGGCCGAAGAGCCGCTGCATGACCTGCGCGAACAAACACTGTCGATGATCCGTGAGTGTCCGCTAACGCATAAACCCGATAGGCATCCAAACGGCGAATTCTTTCAAAAATTCGCCTACGGCGCCGCTATTCGAGGTGACAAGGGCGAATTGTACTTAACCCGTCGAATTCCATTGGGTGATTTCGCCGATGACAAAACTTCAATAGATAGCGCTCGAAAAAATTTGAAGGAAATCGTCAGTGAACGAGTAAAAACCATTGTACTCACAGAATTCAATCGAAGAATAAAAAATGGTATGGCGGCGGTGCAAGCTCTCCGCGATCCTATAGAACATCCAGACTACAAAAAATCTGGTAATCCGGTGCTTATCCTTAAAGTTCGGTGTTATCACGATTCCGCAGAGGATGCGATTATCGTTACACATCGCAATCGTCAAGGCCAAGAATTGACCAAACGACTTAGGCACAAAGAATATGCATGGTTGGATGTGCCGTTGAAGAACGGAAAATTAGATAAACAACGCATTCCAGATATTGTGCCCTTAGAACGGGCGACAAAAAGTAAACGTGCTACCTCGAAAGATGTATTGAGATTTTATAAAGGCGATACAGTTCAGGACACAACAAACGGGAAGCGGTATGTAGTCAAACAAATCAGAACTACACGAAATGGCATGTTGGTACTTAGTCCGATTGTAGAAACCAGACCTGTAAAAAAGCTAAAGAAGAAAGATGGTTTGTATTGTCCTTCCGGCAGAAGCCTTGCGAATCTACGCATTATTTAACGAATGTCGTTACAACGAATACTCCTCATCGAAAATCCAGCCGGCCTCTCGATCCATCTCGGCAGGTTGAAACTCGCTCGCATCGGCGAGGAAGATGTTTTCATAGCGCCGCAGGACATAGCGGTACTAGTCCTACATCACACAACGATCGAACTAAGCGTGCATGTACTGCGAGTGCTCGCTCAGCACGCATCGGCTGTGATGATAACCGACGAGAAACATCATCCAGTGGGGCTGCACTTGCCTTTGGTAGGAAATCTGGCGCAGCCGTTGCGGTTGCGCCATCAGATCACCTTCGAGCGCACGCAAGTTCCCAAGGAACTCTGGCGACACATTGTGCAATCGCGCATTCGCGGAGAAGCGGCCAACCTGCGCGCATTGCAACTAAAAGGTTCTCTACGTCTACAGCGCATGGCTGACGAGGTCCAACCAGGCGACGCCGGCAAGCTCGAAGGACAAGCGGCTCGACACTATTGGGCGCATTTATTTCCGGAAAATTTCCGCCGCACCAAGCAGGGTGCGAACGACCCAATCAACGCGCGGCTTAATTTCGGTTACGCCGTATTGCGTGCGTTGATCGCTCGCGCCATCGTCGCGGCAGGACTGCAACCAGCGCTAGGATTAGGCCATAACAATCAGGAGAACCCTTTCAACTTGGCCGATGATTTCATGGAACCGTATCGCTTCATTGTCGAGCGCCACATCTGGGAAGATCCTGGTCGCGACGGTGAATTCGACAGCGCATCACGCAAGATGACCGCAGCGCTGATTCAAAAAACCGTGGCTTTAAATGGAAACGAGTATCGCCTTCCCATAGCCGTTGAGCAGACTATATCCAGTTATTGCCGCATTCTAGAAACCAGGGGTGGTGACCTTGTACTACCCTTTTTATCCGGGGGTGCCAAGGATGGGCGTAAACGGATGGCGCGTCATGTGGGTAATAGCGGTTTATGATTGTCCGATGACTACGGACGAGGAACGTCACGACTACACGGTGTTCCGTAAGCGTCTACTGCAAGAAAATTTCGCGCAATTGCAGTACTCCCTCTATGTCCGGCATTTTCCGACCATGGCGGTAGCGGAAGCAACAATTCAACGACTAAAACAGCATATTCCGCCAAATGCCGAAGTCGCATTTTTCTTGGTCACCGACAAGCAATACGCCATGACAAGAGAATACTTCGGTCCCAAAAGCACCAACAAAAAACCCGATGCGCCGGAACAAATCGAGCTCTTCTAAAAGAAAAACCGCAACCCAGACAATGGGTTGCGGCGATTCAGGAGTGTATCAATCATTCCGATGGTGGGGTAACGGAACTACACATTCATCAAGCATTTGCGACATAGGGGAGTGTATCAATCATTCCGATGGTGGGGTAACGGAACTTAAACTTGGAGGTTGATCATGGGTAAAGCGGAGTGTATCAATCATTCCGATGGTGGGGTAACGGAACCGCAAGCGGAAGCTCAAATCGAGTCCAGATTATATAGCACGATATAGTACCTATCAACTACTTCTCTCTTTAAATATTAGCTCACCATGTTCAAAATAATTTCTCGAACGTCGCATCTAAAGTGGGTATCTCTGGCAGCGTTAGTCGAAATACATCCGTTAAAACATCGCGCAGTTCGGCGACGCAGGTTAAAACGCGCTTCTCGGTTTCGCCGTTCAACATCCGCTGCGTGAATTCGTTGTTGTTAAGCGTATAGCGCCGATTTTCGTCAGGGCGCGCGGCGATCAAACCGTTAACGAAGCGCGACTCGGGGTGGTTCGACAAATACCAATTCATCACTTCGTAATCCGGCAACAATTGACGTTGCAAGTTGAAGCGATAAATCGCGCGCCACTTGCCGAGCACTTGCGCCTGCGAGATGAATTCCTCGCCGTCGCGCCGCAAACGAAACGGCTCGTGCGGTGTCGCTTGTTCGACGTCGGGCTCCAAGCGCAACGGTCCGGTAGGCGTCAGGATACCGAAGCCGACGTCGACGATGTAACGCTGCGCGTCGACGTCGACGCATAACAACATATGCCCACGCGGCATGACGACGCCGTCGGGAATGTTCCAGAGGATGCGCGCCGCCAACCCGACGACGCTGAAACCAAGCGCCTGCAGAATCTGGCTCAAAAGTAGATTTTGTTCGAAGCAATAACCGCCGCGGCCGCCGTGAACGAGTTTTTGCTGCAGCGATTCAACGTCGAGTTTGACCGGGCGTCGCAACAACGGATCGAGATTTTCGAACGCGATCGTTTGCGTGTGACGCCGCTGAATCTCCGCAAGCACTTCGACCGTCGGCGCGCGCGGTCCGCTGTAACCGATGCGATTGCAATAAGCGTCGAGATCGATTGCAGCCATGCGCTAGAAACTAAATTCCCCCTCGCGCACGATTTGATCGAGCTTCTTGCGATCGCTCGGTGACTCGCGTTCGAGCAGATTCGGCGGCAGCTCGGCAGGATCACCAGGCTTACCGATCGCGGCCATGGCTTCGACTTGATAGTCGTCCGGAATTTTCAACGACTGCCGGGCACGGTCGTAGTCGAATCCTTGCATGCCGTGCACAACGTAACCTTTCTTCGCGCCTTGCAACGCCAGGCTTATCCATGCAGCGCCGGTGTCGTAGGAATGCGTAATCGAGGGTTTGCCGTTATGTTCGAAAGTTTTTTTCGAAATGATCACCAATAACGCCGCGGCCTTGTGCGTCCAACTCTGGTTGAACTCACCCATCAAATCGAAAAAGGTCTGCCAGTGCTTGGTGTTGCGACGCGCGTAGAGAATACGCCACGGTTGGTTGTTGTACGACGACGGCGCCCAGCGTGCAGCTTCGAATAAAATATTGAGTTCCGCTTCCGAAATCTCCTCGCCCGTCATCGCCCGCGGCGACCAGCGTTCAAGGAAAATCGGATCGATGGGATGATCGGCGTGGCGTTTCCGGCTGGCTTTCGATAACCCTGTCATGACTTCTTCCTTCGGACGATAAAAGCTCGATTAGATGGCGCGACAAAACGAAAATTCGGCGGCGAAACCTCTAGCGCGGGAACGTCAACACTTCGGCGGTGACAATGTGGTCGTTTCCATCGGGGCCGACGCGGTGATCGGCTTTGGCGGCATCATTGCGCGCCTTCTCGATACGCTGCAGGTAATCCGGACTGATGTCGCCGGTGACATAGACGCCATCGAAGCAAGAAGCGTCGAAACGATCGATGTCCGGATTGCCTTCGCGCGCAGCACCGATCAAATCTTCCAAGTCTTGATAGATCAACCGATCGGCGCCGATCTCGCGCGCGATTTCTTCGTCGGTGCGTCCGTTGGCGACTAATTCATGTGCCGACGGCATGTCAATGCCGTACACATAGGGATAACGCACCGGCGGCGCGGCCGAGGCGAAATACACTTGTTTAGCGCCTGCCTCGCGCGCCATTTGAATAATCTGACTCGAAGTCGTACCGCGCACGATGGAATCGTCCACCAACAATACGTTCTTGCCACGGAACTCGACATCCATGGCGTTGAGTTTCTGGCGCACCGATTTTTTACGCTGCGCCTGCCCCGGCATGATGAAGGTGCGACCGATGTAGCGGTTTTTAATAAAGCCTTCGCGATACGGCAATCCCAAATCTGTGGCCATTTGCAAAGCCGCGGTGCGGGAGGTATCGGGAATCGGAATAACGACATCGATATCGTTATTCGGCCATTCGCGTTTTATTTTCTGCGCTAAACGTTCGCCCATGCGTAAGCGTGTCTTGTGAACGTAAATACCGTCCATCAACGAATCCGGCCGCGCCAGATACACGAACTCGAACAAGCACGGCGTCAGCTGCGACTTCTCCGCGCATTGGCGCGCGTGCAGCTCACCGCTGTGATCGATATAAATCGCTTCGCCCGGCGCTACATCGCGCACGAATTTGAAACCGAGCACGTCGAGCGCCACAGATTCGGAGGCGAACATATATTCGGTTCCGTTTTCGGTCTCGCGTTGGCCGTACACCAGCGGACGGATACCGTACGGATCGCGGAACGCCAAGATGCCGAAACCGGCGATTAACATCGTCACCGCATATGCGCCGCGACAACGACGGTGCACCGCCGTGACCGCCTTGAACACATGCTCCGGCGACAAGCGCAAGCGCGCGCAGGCTTGGAGCTCATGTGCAAATACGTTCAACAAAATTTCAGAATCGGAATCGGTATTGATGTGGCGCAGATCGTCGCGGAACAAATCGTTTTTCAATTGTTCGGCGTTGGTGAGATTGCCGTTATGCGCCAGCGCCAAACCGAATGGTGAGTTGACGTAGAACGGTTGCGCTTCGGCCGGTGAATCGCAGCCGGCGGTGGGATAACGCGTATGCCCGATGCCCATCTCGCCGCGCAGCGCCAACATGTGATGGTGCTGAAACACATCGCTTACCAGTCCGTTGTCTTTGCGCAAATAAATGCGCTGACCGTCGCTCGTGAGAATACCCGCGGCGTCTTGGCCACGATGTTGTAGGACGAGAAGACCGTCGTAGAGAGATTGATTGACGGGTTGTCTGCCGAAAATACCGATGATCCCGCACATGCAGGGAAACCTCTTAAAGAAATCAGTCTAGCTATAGCGAACGTGCCGGGCAACGTCGCGCGGCAAATACCGCGCGGCATAGATGGCCGCGCGTTCGAACGGCGGTGTCAGCACCGACTCGCGCCACCATGGGCGCTGCGGAAACGACGTCAAGCCGGCGAGTAAAAACACGATCACAACGATAACGCCGCCGCGCGCCATACCAAGCGCCGCGCCGGTAACACGATTGACCGCACGCAAACTGGCGGACTTGCTGACCAGTTTATGCAGTCCCAAACCAACCAAGATGCCAATGATAAAGATAACGATGAAGATCAATGCGAACGCCAACATCTGGCGCAGCGCGCCTTCTTGCGTCAACTTTTCAAACACGCCGGCCAAGCGATCGGCGAACATCCATGCCGTTACCGAGGCCACGATCCAGGTGATCAACGATACTAATTCGCGCACGAACCCGCGCCACGCGCCGATGGCGGTGAATAATAAAATCAGCACCACCAAAGTGATGTCGAAAGTACTGACACCGAAGAACATGGTTTAGGAATCGCCTGCGTTAGGGATAAGCGACGACCATGCCGTGAATATTGAAATCCTTTTCGAGTTTCGCTTGCGCCTTGGAAGCCGCGGTCTTGTCGCGATACGGGCCGACACGCAAACGCACCGCCTTGTTGTCTTGCAACTTGACGGAATCCGATTGCACGGCGTAGCCCATGTTCTTCAGCTTGTCGCGTAAGTGACCGGCGTTCTCGATATTGGTAAAGCTACCGACTTGAACCACCCAGCCTTGCGACGGCTTTTCCACCACGTCGCTCAACTTGGCGACGGCGGGTTTATTTTTGGCAGGCGCGGGGTCGGCTTTCTTTTCCGTAGCCTTCTTGGGTGCTTCGACAGGTGCGCTGTCCGCGGTTTTCTTCGGCGCGGATTCGGCAACTGGTGCGGGCGTCGAAGGCGTTGTCGCCGGTGCAGCGGCGGGTTCAGCGGCCGGCAGCGGCACTGGCGAGACGACGACCTTGGTGTCGCCGTCGCGCGCAGGAATTTCAGTCAGACTTTTTTCTTTCGGCGGCGATGACTTGTCGAGCAACATCGGCACGAAGATCACCGCAAGCGACACCAAAATAATGGCGCCGGCGATGCGGTGTTTAGGATTGAATTGGGGCTTTTCGTCGTCTTGAGCCATCTCAACACCTCACTCGGGATGCGCCAGTATATCACCGACGGCATAGAACGAACCAAATACGAGCAGACGATCGTCCTTGCCCATGGCGGCGCGGGCGGCCGCGTACGCGGCGCGCATATCGGGATACGCCTGCGCCGGCGCGTTCACACCGGCTGCGGCAATGGCTGCGAGAACCTCGTCGGCGGTCGCGCTGCGCGCCGTATGTAACGTAGCGACATGCCAGCGATCGACGATCTCACGCATGGCCTGCACCACACCGACGATGTCTTTGTCGCGCAACATGCCAAAGACCGCATGTGTCGTCCCCGAAACGAATTGGCGCCGTAAGGTCGCGGCCAAGGT
>JAHFQD010000162.1 GCA_023266455.1 Candidatus Muproteobacteria bacterium | reverse complement strand
ATGAGATAAAACGGATCGAGATGACTCTCCGCCGCCGCCATGAAACGCGCTTGGCTCTCTTCGGCGCCGCGGCGCGCTTCGACCATTTCATTCACCAGCGGCCGCAACCGCGCGCGTACCGCCCATAAGCTCATACCTGTCAGCAACGCCAACATCAGCAACGTTAATTGCAATTGTTCGCGTACCGGCGCGTACATCTCCGCCCAATCCATTTTGAGCACCATGCCGATACCGTAATCTCCGATCGGTCCATAGGCCGCGAGCACGTTTTGTTGACGGTAATCCTTGGACGACAACGTCCCATTCGTACCGTTCAAGGCTTGCGTCATGGGCACCGCCCGATCCTCGACCCTATGCGGCACGGTAAACGGGGAATGCGAGAAACGGCTGGGGAAACAACGGAACGGATTACTATTCATCTCGCACAACACCATCTCGCCGGTTTCGCCCCAGTTATCGAATTCGCTGGAAAGTCGCGTGATCCCGGGCAACGCCTGTTCGGTAATAATTTCTCCGACGACGCCTTGTTTGTCTTGCGCCATTGCGCGCGTTCGCAAGAAATATTCACCCGCCCACAGCAGCGCTTGGCGACTGGCGCCGTGCAAAGCGACTTGCATCTCAACATTCGGAATCGGCGCGCCCGCTTGGGCGATGACTTGGCCGTGTTGATAAAACGCGATCCAACGAAAGCCATACGGCAAATAACTGTCCGCGACTTTTTGCAGTTGGCCGCGCGTTACTTCGTCCTTCGGCGCGGTTAAAAGGATGCGCATCTGCGCTAACGCGTTCGGACGCGCAGCGATGACTTCCGCGTTTTGCGTACCTTCGGACAACACGTTGGCAAAAAACGTGCTGCGATCCGCGTGTACGCGAAGAAGATTTTCTGCTGTCATGCGCTCGGTGCGCTGTTGCATGAAGGCGAATCCGCTGATACCGGCGCCGAGAGCCACCACCAACAGCGCGACGGCGACGGTCATCAGAATATGTTTATCTTGCGTTCGTCCGATTGGAATGTAGCGGCGCGCCTTTATCCAAAACCCAATGCCGAGCAAACTAATGCCGATCGCCGTTTGCACCGCCATGCGTAAAATGGTCGGTTTGTTATAGAGGAACTCCGGCTTGAGGTAGTAACTGATAAGTCCCGTGATACCGATGATCGTGGCCGCGATCGCCATGCCGCGTATCCACCGCGAGTCGCGCGTGGCGGAGAAGGCCGCCACCAAGCCGATCATAATAAAACCGACACAGGTGTTAGGCGCCATGCGCCCAGGATGAGTATTGTTATCCTGCAACCAGCGATGCGCGCTCGGCCAATCGACGTGCAGATCGATAAGGGCCAGGTTTTCGATCAACACCAGCGCGCTCACTATCACCAAGAGCGCGCCACAAATGCGGCGCACCATTCGTAACGGGTTCGGTTCCTCGTCGGGAATTAACAACGCGATGGCGCCTAGAACCAAACTAGCCGCCGTGTTGACGACCATCGCCGTCCAATCGGCAAAGATTTGGGTCAGGATCGGGATCTGTAATGCCCACCCCATCAGCACGACGCCACCGAGTGCGATTGCCCCGATACCGCAGAAGGCAACCGCTCGCGAACGATCGGTTAAAGTGGGATCACTATGCAAAACGCTTTCATCCATGCGCATATCTCTCCAGTGCTAATTAATTATGGCAATTTCGAAGGACTTTTGAAGGGGCGACGCGAGATTTACCCCGCCGACTAGCCATCGGGGCTACCGTCGAATCGCGGATTCAGGATTTAGCGCGCCTATCCGCCGCGATTCTGTGTTGACCAAGTACCGGCCCTCCAGCCAACCCTGATAGAATTTCCGGCCGTTTTCCCCATTATTCTCAACGCGCCCAGGCTATGAACCACCCCAAGAACCAAAATGACGATTCCGCCAACGAAGCGACGCTGAACAAGGCGTACGACCCGCACGCCATCGAAAAACGTATTTACCAGAATTGGGAAAGCCACGGTCATTTCAAACCCTCGGGCGAGGGCCCGAGTTACTGCATCATGCTGCCGCCGCCGAACGTCACGGGCGTGTTGCACATGGGTCATGCGTTCAACCAAACGATCATGGACGCGCTGATTCGCCACCGCCGCATGAAGGGCGAGAACACCTTGTGGCAGCCGGGCACCGATCACGCTGGCATCGCGACGCAAATGGTGGTCGAGCGCCAACTACAAGCCGAAGGTAAAACGCGTCACGACTTGGGTCGCGACGACTTCATCGACCGCGTGTGGAAATGGAAGGAACAATCCGGCGGTGCGATCACACAACAGTCGCGACGCATGGGCGCGTCGATGGACTGGTCGCGCGAGCGCTTCACCATGGACGAGGGTTTGTCGAAAGCCGTGACCGAAGTGTTCGTGCGCTTGCACGAAGAAGGGTTGATCTATCGCGGTCAGCGACTGGTGAACTGGGATCCGGTGCTGCACACCGCGGTGTCTGACCTCGAAGTCATTTCCGAAGAAGAAAACGGCGGCCTGTGGCACTTGCGTTATCCGGTCGTAGGCACGAAAGAACATCTCGTCGTCGCGACTACGCGCCCAGAGACAATGCTCGGCGACACCGCCGTCGCGGTGAATCCCGAAGACGAGCGTTACAAACACTTAATAGGCAAGCAGGTCGAACTGCCGCTCACCGGTCGCAAGATTCCCGTGATCGCCGATGATTACGTGGATAAAGAATTCGGTTCCGGTTGCGTGAAGATTACGCCGGCGCATGACTTCAACGACTATGAAGTCGGCAAGCGTCACAACCTGCCGATGATCAATATCTTCGATCGCAGTGCACAGATCATTTCCCGACCTAGTAATAATCCTTCCACGCCTATTGGACAATCTATCGACGAAACGCTTCATGTAACTTACGATCTGCTGAAAACGTTAGAACATATTCCAGTCGCGTATCAAGGCCTCGACCGCTACAAAGCTCGCAAACAAATCATCGCTGATCTCGAAGCCCAAGGTCTGCTAGAAAAAACCGAACCGCACAAACTCAAAGTCCCGCGCGGCGACCGCAGCAACGCCGTGGTTGAACCGTTCCTGACGGATCAGTGGTACGTCAAAGTCGAACCACTGGCGAAAGAAGCGATCAAGGTTGTCGAAGACGGTCGCATCAAATTCGTTCCGGAGAATTGGACCAAGACTTACTACCAGTGGATGCGCAACATTCAAGACTGGTGCATCAGCCGCCAGATCTGGTGGGGCCATCGCATCCCTGCGTGGTACGACGCCGACGGAAATATTTTCGTCGCGCGCACCGAAACCGAAGCGAAAGCCAAAGCCCGCGCCAAACACGGAAAAGACGTGGCGCTGGAACAAGACAAAGACGTCCTCGACACTTGGTTCTCCTCCGCGCTCTGGCCCTTCTCCACGCTCGGTTGGCCGACGCAGACACCTGAACTGAAAACGTTCTATCCCACGAATGTATTGGTCACCGGCTTCGACATCATCTTTTTCTGGGTCGCGCGCATGATCATGATGGGCGTGAAGTTCGCGGGCGATGTGCCATTCAAAGAGGTTTACATCCACGGCCTGGTGCGCGACGCCGAAGGCCAGAAGATGTCGAAATCCAAAGGCAACGTCCTCGACCCGCTCGACTTAATCGACGGCATCACCCTGGACGATCTCATCGCCAAACGCACCAGCGGCATGATGCAACCGCAACTCGCGAAGAAAATCGAAACTGCGACGCGCAAACATTTCCCGAACGGCATTCCGGCTTATGGCACCGACGCCCTGCGCTTCACCTTCGCCAGCCTCGCGACGCTCGGCCGCGACATCAAATTCGATTTAGGTCGCATCGAAGGCTACCGAAACTTCTGCAACAAACTCTGGAACGCCGCGCGCTATGTGCTGATGAACACCGAGGGTCATGACTGCGGCGTAGATTCTCCCATTGCTGAAAGCGACGTCCCCTCTCCCTCAGGGAGAGGGACAGGGGTGAGAGGTGCAACAGGTGCGGTAGAACTCAACGCCGCCGATCACTGGATCATCACGCGCCTAAACGAAGTAACCCAAGAAGTCGAAACCGCCATCCACGACTACCGCTTCGACCTCGCCGCGCAAGAGATGTACTCCTTTATATGGGACGAATACTGCAGCTGGTACCTAGAACTCTCGAAGGTCGTCCTAACCGATCCCAAAGCCACCGCCGAAGCCCAACGCGGCACTCGCCGTACGTTGGTACAAGTCCTAGAAGCCGCACTGCGCTTAATGCATCCGTTCATGCCGTTTATTACCGAAGAAATTTGGCAACGGGTTGCACCGCTCGCCGGCAAGAAAGGCGAAACGGTCATGCTGCAACCCTACCCCGCTGTGGACAAAGCAGCGATCAATGACAACGCGAAGAAAGAAATGACCTGGGTCATGCAAGTGATCACCGGTATCCGCAACATCCGAGGCGAAGCCGACATCTCGCCGGCGAAACAAGTCCCCGTCCTCTTCGCCGACGGCAGCAAACACGACCACGATCACCTTGAACGCAACCGCACCTACATCCAAACGCTGGCGAAAGCGGAATCGATCACCTGGTTAGACCAAGGCAAATCCGCTCCCGACTCCGCCACCGCACTCGTCGGTCACATGAAAGTGCTGATCCCACTTGGATCGCTGATTAACAAGCAAGCGGAGTTAGAACGGTTGAAAAAAGAAATGGAAAAATTGGAAAAAGAAATCGTCAAAGCAAGAAGCAAGCTCTCTAATTCAGATTTTGTAGCCCGTGCACCGAAGCAAGTTGTCGAGCAAGAACAACAGAGAGTAAAAGATTTTGAAACTGCACTTACGAATCTAAAAACGCAACAAACTAAAGTTGCAGCGCTTCCACAATAACGCTTGCGAACTAATTACGTCACGATGGTTTCCTAGAAGATTTCTGCCAGACTCCTGTTGAATTCCTATAGGTGGGTCATAATGCAATTAGAAATTTCGATCAAAAACTATCGTTGCTTCCCCAATTCTTCTCCTGCGAAATTAATCATACAGCCCGACATCCCCCCATCTTGAGTAGCAATTGGCTCTAGAGTCCGGTAGTTACTGTAACCGTCTTTGCAACCAATTGTCTTGCATACGCACTGGGCGTTAATCCGCCGAGCGCTTTCTTTGG
>JAHFQD010000161.1 GCA_023266455.1 Candidatus Muproteobacteria bacterium | reverse complement strand
TTGCGTCACGATCCGGTTTACGCCGACAAAGCCGCGCGTGTCGCCGCGCTCGCGAAAGACCTCGCCGAAATTCTACCGGCTTACCAAGATCGAATAGCGGCGCTGATGAAATCGACCGCGCCGCGCCGCATCGCCTGGCATTCACCCTGCACGCTGCAACACGGACAACAAATACGCGGTTCGGTGGAAACGCTATTGCGCGCCATCGGTTATGAATTGACACCGATCGCGGACGCGCACCTGTGCTGCGGCTCGGCAGGAACGTACTCACTACTTCAACCGGCGCTTTCGTCGACCTTGCGCGAACGCAAGCTCGCGACACTACAAACGCATAAACCGGACACGATCGCCTCCGCCAATATCGGTTGCATCGCCCATCTTCAAAGCGGTACGGAAACGCCCGTGCGTCATTGGATCGAGCTCCTCGACACCGCCATCGCGCGAAAATAACGAGTCGGCAACCCGAACAAACCCCGTTATACTTCGCACCCTGGCGGACGCGATGATTCGCTTTTAAGTCTCCCCGAATAAAATGACCTGGTCCCCAACCGCTTCGATCGACACTCTACGTTTGCGCGCGCGCGTGCTTGAGCGCTTGCGCGCATTCTTCGCCGAGCGTGGCGTGCTAGAAGTGGAGACGCCGATTCTTTCGCGCGCCGCGACCACCGAACCACATCTCGCTAGTCTCGCAACACGTTACACCGGACCGGAATTCGCGGCGGGGTTGAATTGTTATTTACACACCTCGCCAGAATTCCCAATGAAACGGCTCCTCGCCGCCGGGACGGGATCGATCTACCAAATTTGCAAAGTGTTTCGCGACAACGAAGCCGGACGTTTACACAATCCGGAATTCACCATGCTCGAATGGTACCGTTTGGGGTTCGATCATCATCGGCTCATGGAAGAAGTTGCCGAACTCGTCGCCGATATTCTCGGCAAACGACTCGCGCGCGCTCAGCCCGAAAAACTCACTTACCGCGAGGCGTTTCGCCGCCATTGCGGTCTCGACCCGCATACCGCGAGTGTCAACGGATTCGCCGAGTGCGTGCGTCAACATGGGATTTCGATTCCCAACGGTATGCCGGATCACGACTTAGACCCTTGGCGTTATCTATTGTTGACCCATGTGGTCGAACCGCAACTCGGTCGCGGCGGCATGACGTTCTTACACGAGTATCCCGCTTCGCAGGCGGCTGGCGCACGGATACGCGGCGAAAATCCGCCGCTCGCCGAACGGTTCGAGTTGTATATCGAAGGTATCGAAATCGCCAACGGCTTCCATGAACTCGGCGACGCCGACGAACAACGCGAGCGTTTCGACCACGATCTCGTGCACCGACGCGCGAGCGGATTACCATCCGTTCAAGTAGACGAATATTTCTTACAGTCGCTCAAAGATGGATTGCCGGAGTGTTCCGGCGTCGCGTTGGGAGTCGATCGCTTGGTAATGCTGGCGACCGGTGCGCGCTCGATCGCCGATGTGATCGCGTTTCCGATCAAACGGGCGTAAAAATCTTACTTCTTTTGCGCGTTGCGGGCTTCGCGGCAAAAATCCAACAGCGGTTTCAACTGTTGTACGAGTTGCTCTAGATAAGGCAGCAAAACTTCGCCTTTGCCGTGCGCGATGAACTGCAGCGCTTTGTCGACGCTCAGAAGTTCGACTGGTACCGTCATATCGCTTGCCGTATTCGACAGCGGTTGTTCTTGCGGTGGTGAATTGGCTGGCGGCACTTCGACGTCGGGTACGATCGATTCGGCGACCAGCATCGGCACTTCATCCACCGGCGCAGGGATCGGCATCGGCGCTTCGGCCTCGACCTCGATTACCACCGGCTCCACCTTATCGTTAGCGACCTCCAACGGCGCGACGAGTACTTCTTCCACCGCTGGCAAAGTGTCTCCAAGAATTGAGGTGCAAAAACGATCGCCACCTTCGGACTGCGCATGACACAAGCGCTGCTGCGCGAGTCGAAGCAATCCATCGATGTTCTCTTGCCGGTCTTGCCGCAAACTGGCGAGCCCCATGCTCAGCGTAATCGGAATTTTAATTTCGTTAGTCGTAAACGGCGCTTCCGCCACCGCTTTGCGCACGCGCTGACACAGCGTCGTGGCCGTCTCGATATCGGTCGCCGTGGCCATGATCGCGAATTCGGCACCGCCGATGCGCGCCACCGTGTCTTCGGTACGCGCCGTTTCGAATAATATTTTCGCCAACCATCCCAACAAACGGTCGCTGACTTCATCACCGTGCATGCGATAAATCTTTTTGAAGCCGTCGATGTCGATGCGTAGCAGCGTCACATCTTTGACGCGTCGCACTGCGAACGCGATGTCTTGCTCGCCGCGCTCCAGAAAGTAACGACGACTGCGCAGACCCGTCGCCGGATCGTCGATCGCTTGTTGTTCTAATGCCTCGGAACGCTCAGCCAATTCGCGCGTGTGCTGGTCGTAACGCATATACGCCTGCACGCGCGCCTGCAGCTGAATTGCATCGATGGGTTTGGTAATAAAATCGGTCGCGCCGCAGGCGAACGCGCGCTGGCGCGTTTCTTCATCGTCGGCGCCGGTAATCGCGATGATCGGCATATCGCGGATGCGCCCTTCGTCGATGCCACGGATTTGGCAAATCAGTCCGTAGCCGTCGAGACCGGGCATTTCGATATCGGTGATTAACGCCTTTAACGTGGCATCCTGCTGGATCATTTCCCATGCAACGGTGCCGTTTTCAGCTTGGATAACTTCGAAATTTGAGTCCAAGATTTTTCGCACCGCCTGCCGAATAACGCGCGAATCGTCGGCCACCAAAATTCGTGGTCGCGCCTCGCGTGCCGCGTTGGAAGTAATAATATTTGACGTTATCGTTGTTGCCGTAGAAGCCATTCAGCCGTTTCCGTCCGTTGCTTAAATAATTTGCAAACGGCGTGCCCAAACCGGCTAGTTAGGGCAATAAACCAAGGTATTGCCTCGGTTATTAGCGAGAATCTAAGGGCTTTATGCGGTGAGCCAAAACGTGACGGGGCCGTCGTTCGTTAACACGACCTGCATATCTGCCCCAAAAATACCGGTGGAAACACTGGGATACGCCTGATGGGCTTGGTTGACGAGATGATCGAAGAGCCGCCGACCCGTTTCCGGATCCGCTGCAGGGGTGAAACTTGGACACATCCCCTTGGTCGTGTCGGCCGCCAAAGTAAATTGCGGGACGAGAAGCAGACCGCCTGAGACGTCTCGTACACTCAAATTCATTTTGCCATCGGCATCCGAAAATATTCGATACCCAAGCAACCGTTCCAGTAAACGATCCGCGCGTGCTTCATTATCTTGGCGTTCAACACCGACGAATACCAAAACTCCTCGATCGATCGCACCGACGATGCGACTGTCGACAGTCACGCTAGCGCGAGTAACGCGTTGAAGTAGACCGATCATTGGAAACGCTGACCGTTCGAGTTAAAAAAACTACGCAGCGGAAACGGCGGTGGAGATTTTCGGTGCGCGCTGAAGTTGTACGTTCGGCGGCAGCTCGACTTGCATAGCGACTGGAAGATGATCTGAAATCGGAGCGTTGATCGCGTAGACATCGTGCACCGTCAACGTGGACGACACCAAGATATGATCGATATGTCTCTGCGGCCGCCAACTTGGGAACGTGCGTAGTTCATGTTTCGGTGTGCAAAGCTCGGTACGCGCTAACAACCATTCCATTTCGAGGCTGTCAGACTCACAGTTGAAGTCGCCCATTAATACTACATGGCGCGAACTCTCAATAACTTCGGCGAGAAAAGCGATCTGACGCAATCGTGCCCGTCTACCCAGCGCCAGGTGCGCGATAACAACCAATAACGAATCGACGCCGTGACCATATCGGACAGCAAGTGCGCCGCGTCCTGGGATCACGCCGGGCAGACGCAGCTCAGCGATATCGCTGGGAATGGGACGACTAAGAATGCCGATCGTGTGCTGTGCGAATTTACCCAGGTCGCGATTAGTCTGGTCGTACCACCAAGGAAATCGCGCTTGCACCGCGAGGTATTCAGTTAGATTGACGAAACCGCTGCGGAGACTGCCACCATCGGCTTCTTGCAGACCGACAATATCGGCGTCGTGAAATAGTGCTGAGATACGATCGAGGTTACCGAGACGACTAGAGCAAGGAAAAAAATGGCGCCAACTACGCGTCAGGTAATGACGAAAACGGCTGGTCGCGATGCCCGCCTGGATGTTGTAACTCAGGAGCTTGAGCCGTTCGCCTGATTTTGAGACAGAAGTTGCTACACCGTCATTGGCGGGATCATTACAAACGTCTCGGACATCAGACATAAGCTATTTACACCGCCTGATTTATAACGCTCTCCGCGTTAGTTAGATGGATCGTTTAATCCTTAAAAACTAGCCGAATTTCAAAAATAAGCAAATAATCGGCTTAATCAGGGGAAAGTATACGCTCTTGAGAAACGCTTTAGTAATAAAAAAGCCCATCGACTTTACAGTCGATGGGCTTTGAATTAAAGCCTGGCAGTGTCCTACTTTCGCACGGAGGAAACTCCGGACTATCATCGGCGCTGAACCGTTTCACTTCCGAGTTCGGGATGGGATCGGGTGGTTCCAGCTCGCTATAGCCGCCAGGCAAACCATTGTGCTCAAGCCGCCCGCTTCAACGGGCGCCTAAGCAAATTCAGACAAGTAAGTAAAAGGTTTAAGAATATTGCGTTGGTCTCAACCAAACACCACTTTAAGACAACTTGGGTGTTATATGGTCAAGCCTCACGGGCAATTAGTACTCCTTAGCTCAACCGATTGCTCGGCTTACACATGGAGCCTATCAACGTGGTGGTCTTCCACGGCCCTTCAGGGGAGTAAACTCCCAGGGAGAACTCATCTTGAGGTAGGTTTCCCGCTTAGATGCTTTCAGCGGTTATCCCGTCCGAACATGGCTACCCGGCTGTGCCATTGGCATGACAACCGGTACACCAGAGGTCCGTCCATCCCGGTCCTCTCGTACTAAGGACAGATCCTCTCAATTCTCCAACGCCCACCGCAGATAGGGACCGAACTGTCTCACGACGTTCTGAACCCAGCTCGCGTACCACTTTAAATGGCGAACAGCCATACCCTTGGGACCGGCTACAGCCCCAGGATGT
>JAHFQD010000160.1 GCA_023266455.1 Candidatus Muproteobacteria bacterium | reverse complement strand
ATAATGGCGGCATGTTTGACTCCCGCCCCAGCACGCTATCAATCTCGCCGACAATCTGGGAAGCGGCAGACGCGGTTCCAACGACCTCGATCAAACAAGTCATTTCATGCAGGTTGCAAAATTCAAGCGCACCGCGCAGAAGTGCCATGGGCTCTTCATAATGACCGATATGGAGGGCTCTATCGCCGAGATCTCCCCAGATCGGCACTCGATCCAGCGTAGACGTCGCCATGAAATGCGCAGTCGTATAACGCCGTCGTCGTGCGTTCGCTAACGCCGTTGATGTATTTTGTCCGTACGCAACAAGTCGCGGATAGGACCATGAAGCGAGCGTCCGCTTAGCAGAAATACTCTCCGGCATCGGCGTGCCGGCCGTGCGCAACATAATGATGGATGACGTAAATCTCCATGAAGAACTCGCGACTCCTTGCATCGATTTAAAACCATAACGTTCGAATAAATTTCTGGCATACCTATCCAATTCCGGCACATTGAACTCGACTTCGGGATTGCCGAACCATGATTGATGAGCCAGGAATCGTTCCACCAATTCTTCCCCAACACCGGCTTCTTCATATTCCGGATCGACAAAAAAACTATCGATAATCCATGGAAGCGCTACCGATTTCGGGCCAGCACTTTCTCTGTTGGTTCCGCTCAATCGATAACGACCCGAAAGCAGCGCGACAATTCGGTTCCCGACCATCGCCACACGGGTATAGACACTTGTCGAGCTGAATTCTCCAGCGCGAATGTTGTCTTCAAACTTATGGAAATGAGGAGAACGTTCGGTGTGTCGAAGCAGCTGGGAGGCAACGCTATCTGTGTAGGCGCGGGGCAAAATAAGTTGGCTCCATCGCTTATACAGCGCGTAGATTCTCGCCGTATCATCCAATGTGGGAGCCCGCACGACGATCTCAGGATTAGATCTTACGTCGGTAATTAACGGACGCGATGCAGATGCGAATTGAGTGGCTGTGCCTCCCTCCATATCCGATAAACGAGTATTTGTCGGTACGGTCGCGTGATCTCCTGGATTCGGTCCTCGCAACGGCGGCCCTTTCGGCCATTTTTTTCCAAATTCCGCAGGTCCATAATTAGCTCGAAAATGAGGGCGATCTCCTACCGTTAGATCTTCCGATTCACCGTGTTCTAAAGAATCCGCAGAATCTCCAACGCTCGCTTTTGCTTTCACCCGTGGCGCGACACCTTCGATGTGGAATGGCATGACCGATGCGTTATCCGCCGTATCGACGGCATGCGACACATCGCTCGGTCTTCGTTTCCGCAAGCGTCGCGCTGACGCGTCGGTCGAGACACGGGTCGCCGTGCCGGATGTCACCGGCATCGGCGAGGGCTGTTTGCGCGCACCGACGCTCATCGCCGGCGGTTCGCCGCGCAACGACCGCCGCTTGTTGCGTCCCGGGCCGGTATGACGGCGATTACTGGCGTTCCATGAATTCGTCGCTGTAGGCGACGCAGAAGATTTCATGCCAGGCGGTCGAGGCGTGAGCAACCCGCTTGGAGTTCCCGACGGTAACGTCGTCTGTACTACCAAGGGTTGCATGGGGGACGCCGTTCCATCGCCGCCCGATCGCGGTCCATCTTTGGGTGGAGAGTCAGGTCCTTGCGGAGAACCGTCCGGCCCATCTCCGTCGCCGCGGCGCCAGCGTTCTTTTTCTTGCTCATATCGCGCTATTTCCGGACGCACGGCGGCGTCGATAAAGGCTATCGCCTTGTCGATCGCGGCTTGCGTCTCGCGTATCCGCGCGCGCGTTTGCTGGAATCCATCTTCGAGATGGTCCGTTTCATCCGAACGTCCGAGATTTTCCTTCGCCGAACGCACAACATCGTTATGTAACCCGGCCACAGGAATTTCGCCGACAAGCGTCGACAATCTTGCCAACGCCGATGTGATCGCGTTGAGGTTGAGGTGAGGTCGATGTAACGGCGGTAAAAAAGTCGTCCGAGAGGAACGACGCGCAAACGTCGGCGTCACATCGACGGCAATCACATCGCCACCATCCTGCCTTACGAACGGCAGCGTCGAGTCCGGTTGTTTGCCGTTCACTAATCGATGCGTGTTGTCGACCAATTCGGCCAACGCGCCGACGATCTCATCCAACGCTTGCGCGACGTCGTTTCTAACGATTCTCGTGAGCGTCGTTAGATGCGCCACGGCCGGATGAAAATGAATCGACTGAAAGATTATTTTTCTGGGAAACGCTTTACCTCTTTCCCAATGAACCACTTGCCGTTGAAACGTTTCATAATCGCGCCGCAACCGTTCGATGAGCTCGATCACGTTGTTATAAATTTCGACCGCTTGCTCGTGGGGAATCGCCGCCGCCGCGTCTTGCACGTCTTCACCAAGAACAAGCAACGTCTCATAGACCGACCTCACCGTCGCAGCAGCGCTAACGTGTTCAAGCGCCGGATCCCCCGTAACGTCGCTGATCCAACCGCGAGCTACGATCGGATGCGCCGCACCTAAATCCACTAACGATGCATAGGTCGGCGGAACAACCGGACGCACTTGCGCCTGCAAGGCAGCGGCACGAGCATGCGCGGCCCGTACCCGCTGCAGCAACTCCTCTAATGCATCGGTTGTCGCTTGCTGCGCTGTATTGGTTTCGTCGACCGCTCGCTGCAGGTAATGCAAATACCCATCGAACCATGTCAACAACGCCGCATCCGGATTTTCGATTAACCGACGCTCGAGTTCCTCAAACAGTGCGGCCTCGGGATCGGCTTGCTGCGCGAGTCTTGCGTCCAATGTCCGCCATTCGTGATCGGACAGTTGTAGTATTCGACGGGCGGCGAAATCTAAAAACACATCGAACGTTTGGCTGCGATAAGAAGCGGCGGCGTTCCGGCCCGGTGCCCGCGTTAATGGATTTCCTCCATCCATTACAGTCGTTACCGGTTCAAGACCGTCGTTGGCGCCTGGGCCATACGTGCCAGTCGTCGCATCGCTCGACGTGGTCGCCTCCACTTGAGGTCCCGCTTGTCTTCGCGCGACATCGCCCTCTGGACTTCGTTGATCTGCCTCGCGCCGACGCGTCGAGTTCTGCCTATCCTCGCCGCGCTCCCAACGTGCTATCAAAGCTTCGCGCACCTGTGCAATATATTCGGCAGTAAGCGGTCGCCCTTGCTCATCTAATGGCATCGCGCCGACCTGATCTCCCAATCTTCCAACAGCAATTACTTCGAGCTCGCGCCCGAGTGCGTAATAAAACTCGGGCCATCGGAGCGTGTTTCCAGAGCGCGTATACATCTCGACCATGGCGAAACGATAGTGTCGTGCCGTCGACGTTTCCGATAACGGCATATCAGGTTCATCATCGAAAAGATGAAAAATCTGTGCGGAAGAAACGGGATTTTCTGTCCACGCGCTCGGACCCCATCCCGCAGCGCATCTAGCGCGTTCATCGATCGGAATATCGCTGATGTCTTTAATACAAATCTTTACGACGCGACCCCGACGGACAACGATGTCGAGGTTTTGACGATGAATCTGAGGATGCGCTTTAACGCGCCGCAATAGATTCCATACCAACATCGCTACAGGCTGCGGAATTTCCGCATTAAGCCAATTACGTTGGCTGCCATGAACTTGAAAAAGTTTCTGGCCAATGCTCGTGTGTGCAAATGCGGGGTCGGTGAAAACGTGAAGGGGTGCGACGAAATCACCCGGCTGATGACCGTCGTCTGCCACTGGCATCTCCCGCCAGATTTGCGTAATCCTCGCGCCGCCATCGCCAAGATCCAAAATAATCCCGGCGGGTTCCGGCACAAAAATACCGTAATGCCTCAACGCGGCGGTCGCTTCGGCCGCCGAAACGACTTCGCGGGGACTCAATATTCGCGATGGCGTGCCGGTCCGCGTTAAGCGTGGTAGTTCGGCGATACCCGTTCGTGGAAATTTGAGCTGTTGAACCCCGGCCTGTGTCCAAACGACCAGTGTTCGCATCGCACTGGTCTTGCCGGCAATTTCCATTCGGTGTGGTGGCCCGAACCTTCTTACCATTCGCTCGCGGTCGACCCAATTGTCGTAATGCAAACGAACGACGGTTTCACCCGTCGGCAATGTCAGGGGACCGCCGCGCGGATCGCCCGGTACCCAAAGTCTTGCGCCCGCTTGCTGGACGACCGCGTTAGACAAATCCCAAACGGGGACTTCGCCGCGTTTATCTTCTTCAGGAATGCGACACCCGGGAAAATCGCCGTTGAAAAGTTGTTGCGCGTCCAGATATGCATTCGCGTAAGGGCTGGAGACGACCGGAGGTTGGCTGCGATCCCATTCTGCGTCCACCCTCAAAGGCACCTCGACCGAACTGGGTCGAGCTGTCGAAGCGTCGTTCGTTACTGGTAAAACGTCGAGATAGTCGGCATGTACCGCGTCCGGATCACCGATAAATTCGCGCATTGGTACAGGCAGCTGCGATTTATCACGCAGCCCCGTAGCCGGATCGGCTGGTGCGACGACACCGGCGCCGTCTTTCCCTCGCCAATGAACCTCGGGTGCGGCACGCAACCGAACGCGAGCGCGGATTCCCTTATTTCGAAGCGCGGCGACGACGCGATCGGCGACTTCTTGTGGATAGGCACCTTCGCCTTCCGCCAACGAACAGCCCGCCAGTTCGACAAGAATTTCGTCGCCAAGAAGACAGCGACGCAAGTCGGAAAGGACGACATGAAGAATATAATCTGCCATGACATCCGGCGGGACAAGCAGGCGCCCGCCCGAGCGACCATCCACCGCCCAACGCGATTGGATTCGCGTGCCGTCAGCGCGAAGTACCTCCACCTGTTGTTGGTGAGAGACGATCAGCACGGCATGCTCTTCGATACGGTAGCGCTGCACAAACGGATACGCCGGATCGTTCGGCGCCAGAAACATCCTCGTCGGCGACATGGACTCGGCGGTAAGTCTGCCGAGTACGGGCGGACGGGACAGAACGCCTTCGTAACGGCGCAGCGATCTCGAGATGGGAAGTGGCAGCGCTTCTTTCGCCGTTATTGTCGGCACCGGTGCAACCTCTGAAGGTGGTACGAGAGGTGCGACGAACAACGGTTGTCCATCCTCCGTCGCCGGTGCTGAACCGCTCACATCGGTCTCGTCAACCGACATACCTTCTGCTCTTCTCGCCGC
>JAHFQD010000159.1 GCA_023266455.1 Candidatus Muproteobacteria bacterium | reverse complement strand
AAACTCGCCTTGCATAAGGTCGTCGAAAAACTCACCAGCACGCCGCTCGAACGGTTGCTGGAAAACCGCCACAAGCGCGTGATGTCGTACGGGGAGTTTGAAGAACATTGATAAGTCTTTCACACCCGAGGCGCTACGCGACGTTCTCGAACGCCGTCTCGGCATTCCGCTAAGCAGTTCCTTCGTCGTCGCGTACAGCGGCGGTCGCGATTCCCATGTGTTGTTACACGCGCTGCATGCGTTGCGCCCGGCGCGCTTGCGCGCGGTGCACGTCGATCACAATCTTCAATCCGTGTCGCGCGCGTGGTTCGAACACTGTCAACGCGTTTGCGCCACGCTGAACGTTGAGTGCGTCGTTGAGCACATCGACGTGCGTCGCGAAGACGAGGAGAGCGTCGAAGCCGCCGCGCGCCGGTTGCGCTACGAACGTCTGGCCGCACATCTCGCGGACGGCGATGTGCTTCTCACCGCCCATCACGAAGACGATCAAGCCGAAACCTTATTGCTCGCGCTGTTGCGCGGCGCCGGCGCGCGCGGCTTAGCGGCGATGCCGCCGCTCGCCGATTTCGGCGTCGGCCGCCACGCGCGGCCATTGCTTGGTTTCGCGCGCGCCGCGTTGGAAGACTACGCGCATGCACATGAACTCGTTTACGTGGACGACACCAGCAACCGCGACGAACGCATGTCGCGCAATTTCCTACGCGCGCGCGTGTTGCCGTTACTCGAACAACGCTGGCCGGCGACGATGCGAGTGATCGCGCGCGCCGCCTCCAACAACGCCGACACCGCTGCGCTGCTGGACGAAATCGGCCAAACCGATTTAACGCATTGCCGCGCCGATGACGGCTTATCGCTCGCCGCGCTGGCGTCGTTGTCGGCATCGCGACAACGAAACGTGGTGCGCTACTGGATGCGAACCAACGGCTTCGACGCGCCGTCGTCGGAACATCTCGAACTGATTTTGGCGCAAGTGAATCGCCCATCCGCCACCGGCCAAGCCTGCATCGATTGGCAGGGCATCGAAGTGCGCCGTTACCGCGATCGCCTGATCGTCCAACGCCACGCCGCAACGCCGGAAACCGATTTGCAACTGCCATGGACGCCGCCGCAGACGCTAATGATCCCCGGCACCGATCTGCAATTGCACGCACAATCAGTACGCGGACAAGGTCTATCGCAAGCCCGCCTCGCCAACGCGACAGTCACCGTCCGCACACGCCGCGGCGGCGAAACCTGTTTGCTGCCTGGACGCGGACATCACAAATTAAAAAAATTGCTACAAGAAGCCGGCGTGCCGCCGTGGGAGCGTGAACGCTTACCGCTGATTTACGTCGGCGACGAATTAGCGGCGGTCGCCGATCGTTGGATCTGCGAACCGTTCACGGCGCGCGAGGATGAATTGGGATGGCGCATCTTGTTAGAGCGTACGACGACGTTCTGAGCTGGCGTTTGTCGTTCGAGACATGGCAATCGTCGGCGACGTAATATTTTGCGTCGGTTGGGGTTTCTAATTTCAGTTCGGCTATTTTCAGGACACGATGGAACTCATAATCAAATATGAGGATGGTGAGGGAAAAATTACTGAACGGCGCATATCTGAAATCGTGCCTGAGCCTCCCGTTGCAATTACCGCTTTTTGCCATCTCCGTCAGGGAAAGAGAACCTTTGCAATAAAAAGCATCCTTTCAGCAATCAATTTAGATTCTGGTGAGGAAGTAAAAGACCTCTACACTTATTTCGGCTTACCTTCGCCCAATGCCAAGAAAGAGGGAAAGGAACAATTCGGACCAGTCGTCACCGTCAGAATACCCGGACACAGTAGTGAAACTTACAAAGGACAAAGAAACAAAGAAAAACGCGGCCTCTACAGTCGCTTTGGCCCTGCTGTAGTTGCCGATCTTTACAAAAAGAAATTCTTTTCCCTATTCGGACATCAGTGCTTTAAATGTGGCTCAAAGGAATTTCTCAACATCGACCACCATATACCAATGATATTGGGCGGACATTTGGTGCCCGGAAATCTGGTTGCCCTATGCAGGAAGTGCAATAACAATAAACTCGATTCACACCCAAACGAATTCTATACACCGGAAGAACTTCAGAACCTCGAACCAATTCTAGAAAATCAGTGGAAGATTTTCGACTTCGAGTTTAACTGGGAAAACTGGAAGAAAGACAGAAAGGCGTATTTACTCGGACTAGGGGTTGAACCGAATCTTGTCAATGAAGTGTTGAACAACCCGAATCATCGCTACTATATCGAACCGTCACAACCAATGCCGTCGGTAACCATCAGTGTAAAAATCTCGAACGAATGAATAATGAAATTCAGAAAAAGAAATCTGCCGAACCGGACGCGCGCAACGACGGCGCGCGCCGGTGCGTGAGCTTCACGTTAGGCAATAACTCAGCACATGGAGGTGGCTTATGGTGCACTTCGCGCAATCTCAGTTAACCGATTCAGGACGCGAGATCGTGATATTCACGGCTTACATTGAAAATAAATCTTTGCAGTGTGCTATTTCGTATGAAGCGCTTCAGGACCACTTTGATGGTAATACGCTGAAGCCTATAGATACCTTTGTATTGAATCGCCGTGCAATAGAACGCATCGCTGAAAAACTCATTACACAAAGACGTTTTGAATCTGATGATTCAATTCTCATTCGAACTTCTGATTGTTAATCGAAGCGCGTAGGTTGGGGTAAGTGAAACGCACCCCAACATTTTAAAATTTACTGAGATTTGCAAGCTCATCCCAGCCTACGTGCTGGCGCAAGACCCCAGGGAAACCGGCCGCTCAACCGGAGCGTTAGGCGTACTCACAACGCGTTTGCCGGAGCGATTCGTCCCCCAAACGAAAAAAATAATTTCTGTGCATGTCGAAATTGCGATGGGCCGTTCGTCTACTAGATTATTGCCCTTAAACAAACTGGATTAACCGCCATGCTCAAAATGATTATCGTAAGCCTGCCTGTCACCGATCTCGACGCGTCGATGAGCTTCTATAAGTCCATCGGTTTTGTGAACAACCCTCAATTTACGGACAATACGGCGGCCTTCATGGTGTGGAGCGAGACAATTAACGTCATGCTACTCACCCACGCAAAGTGGCGCACATTCACGACCCGCCCGATCCCGCCAGCAACCTCGAGCGAAGCGGGGTTTACCTTGTCTTGCGACAGCCGAGAATCGGTAGACGCCATGAACAAGGCAGCCGCCGCAAACGGCGGAACAGCCGACATCAATCCGGTTCAAGATCACGGCTTTATGTACACCCGAGACATGGCGGACCCCGACGGCCATATTTGGGGGGCGATGTGGATGGACCCGGCGGCAATCCCCTCGGGCGATCAAACGCACGCAACGACGGCGCGCGCCGGTTAGTGCTGCATTAGACCGCTTCTATGTGGAGCACAGTAAAGCCGTGTCGTAATGGCACGATTTCCGATCTCAATGGAGAAGTGAAATGAAAACGCCAGCAAAGAATACGATTTGCCTTTGGTACGATGGCGGCGCCGAAGAAGCGGCGCGGTTTTATGCCGCCACCTTTCCCAACTCGTCCGTCGGCGCTGTGTACCGCGCGCCGGGAGACTTTCCGTCTGGGAAGAAAGGGGACGTATTGACCGTCGAGTTCACGGTAATGGGCATTCCGTGCCTCGGGCTCAACGGCGGACCTGAGTTCACACACAACGAGGCGTTCTCGTTTCAGGTGGCAACCACGGATCAAGCCGAAACGGATCGCTATTGGAACGCAATCATCGGCAACGGCGGTCAGGAGAGCGCGTGCGGTTGGTGTAAGGACAAGTGGGGGTTGTCCTGGCAGATCACGCCGATTGCCCTCACAAAAGCGATCGCCGACCCCAATCCCGCTGTCGCCAAGCGTGCGTTCGAGGCGATGATGGAGATGGGAAAAATTGACATCGCTGCAATCGAGGCGGCGTGTCGCGGTTAAGAGTCGGACGGTCTAACGATTCGTTCAAGCCGACGCCGCTTCGCAGCGTGGCTTAGCTCAATGGTGGTCGCTGCGCTTTCGTTCTTTTTATGTTCGGAGCATCGGCAGTTGCCTTGCCGAATAACGGACTAACACAAAAAAACATTATTCATAGCGCTATTTTTCGCGCGCTTGGGTTGTGTCGCGTGGCTGCATCTGGTAACTTGCGATTCCGTTCTGGCGCTAGTTTCTGGTGCCTCCTCTGACGGGTTTCCCATGACAAAGTATGTATTTGTGACTGGCGGCGTGGTGTCTTCCTTAGGTAAAGGAATCGCCTCCGCCTCCCTCGCGACGCTCCTCGAAGCGCGCGGCCTTAAAGTAACCATGCTCAAGCTCGATCCCTACATTAACGTGGATCCGGGCACTATGAGCCCCTATCAGCACGGCGAGGTGTTCGTCACGCAAGACGGCGCCGAAACTGATCTTGATTTGGGCCATTACGAGCGTTTCGTCCGCACGACCATGACGAAGCGCAATAATTTCACCACTGGCAAGATCTACGAGAACGTCATCCGCAAAGAACGCCGCGGCGATTATCTCGGCGCGACCGTGCAGGTGATTCCGCATATCACCGACGAGATCAAACGTTGCGTGGAAGCGGGTGCCAATGGCGCCGATGTGGCGCTGGTGGAAATCGGCGGTACGGTGGGCGACATCGAATCGCTGCCGTTTCTCGAAGCCATTCGCCAAATGGGCATCGAACAAGGTTCGAGCAACGTGGTGTTCATCCACCTCACGCTGGTGCCGTACATCGGCGCTGCCGGCGAGTTGAAGACGAAGCCGACGCAACACTCCGTAAAAGAATTACTCTCGATCGGCATCCAGCCGGACATTCTGTTGTGCCGCGCGAACCAAGTGCTGCCCGAAGACGAACGCCGCAAGATCGCGTTGTTCACCAACGTCGCCACACGCGCCGTGATCTCAGCGCCGGACGTGGGCAACATTTATCGCATTCCGCGCTTGCTGCACGAACAAGGGTTGGACGAGATTGTGGTCGAGAAGCTGCACATCAATGCACGCCGCGCCAATCTCAACGAATGGGACAAAGTCGTGCACGCGATGGAGCATCCCACGGGCGAGGCCGACATCGCGCTGGTGGGTAAGTACATCCATCTCACCGAATCGTACAAGTCGTTGTCCGAGTCGCTTAAACACGCCGGCATTCATACACTGACGAAGATCAATAT
>JAHFQD010000158.1 GCA_023266455.1 Candidatus Muproteobacteria bacterium | reverse complement strand
ATGGGTTGGATGGGCGTACCGCTCGACATGGGCACGGCCACCACCGCGGCCATGGCGATCGGCATCGGCGCAGACTACGAGTTGTACTTGCTCTTCCGCTTCCGCGAGGAACTCCAGCGTACGCGCGACGTCACCGCGGCCACGCGCCGCTCCTTGATGACTTCCGGTAAAGCCATCATCTTCGTCGCGCTTTCGGTGGCGGGTGGCTACGCGGTGTTGCTGTTCTCGGATTTCGGCTTTTACATCCGTCTCGCCACCATGGTCATCACCACCATGATCGTCAGCTCGATCTCGGCGCTGGTGTTCCTGCGTGCGATGATGATGCTCTTCAAACCGCGCTTCGTATTCGGTAAAAATCACGAGCTCTGGTCTACACCGCAACCCTCGCTCGAAGGAGTCAGTAAATGAATCGGAAAATCACCATTGCCTTGATCGGCTTGGTACTGGGTTTCACCGGCGCCGCCGCATTCGGCACTGGGCCAACGAACCTGAGTGCGCGCGACGTCATGGAAAAAAATTTCTACGTCACCAAGATCAAGGCTTTTAAAAGCGAATCGACGCTGCTGCTCATCAATGACAAAGGTCAGCAGCGCGAGCGCAAAAGCGAAACGCTGTCCAAGCTTCAATCGAACGGCGTCGATTCAAGTTTGGTAGTGAAATTCCTGACGCCGGCCGACATTAAGGGCACGGCCTATCTCCAAATTGAACACAGCGCCAGCGACGACGATCAATGGATTTATCTCCCAGCCCTGAAGAAAAGCCGCCGTCTGGTGGCCAATAACAAGAAAGACAGTTTCGTCGGATCGGATTTTTCCTACGGCGACATCCTGTTACCGAAAGTGGACGCGTATCAACACACGCTGGTGCGCAGCGAGAAAATCGACGGACAAGATTGCTACGTCATCGAATCGACGCCGAAAGACGAGGCCGAGAAACGCAACACCGGCTACAGCAAAAAGATCAACTGGATTCGCCAAGACAATTTTCTCGACATCAAGGTCGAGTACTACGACGTCGGCGGGCGCTTATATAAAACGCAAACCTCTTCCAATCACAAATTGATCGAACCCGACACCAAGCGTTGGCTCGCGCTGCACCGCGAGATGGTGAATCATCAAACGGGACATAAAACCGTTTTGAACTTCGACAAAATCGACGCCGGCATTCCCGTCGCCGACGCCGTCTTCACGGTGCGCAGCATCGAGCGCGAATGAGGCGACGCACGTGGATAGGGATCGCGGCACTGGCGGCGCTCCCCGCCTGGGGCCAAGATCCAGCTAATTCTTCCACGGAACAACCAGCGGAGCCGTCCGAACACGGCTTCTGGTCGACGTTGCGGGAGCAACCGCTCACCGGTGCGCTACGTCTCGATTATTTCCGCTCTTCGAAAAGTTTGGACGACGAAGTCAATTTCATCGGCGGCACGACGCAACTGAAATGGCTGCCAACGCTGGACAAAACTCTGGACGGGAAAATCGAAGCCCGGCTGACCAATCCTGATATCGGCGACAGCGGCGAGACGCACAGCAAATTACTCGAAGGCTACGCGACGGTGCACTATGAACATGCCGATCTGCGCCTCGGCCGCCAGATCGTCGCCTGGGGCCGCGGCGACGGATTAAATCCGACGGACAACCTCACGCCGCACGACTACACCGTCATGCTGCCGTTCGAAGACGATCAGCGCTTCGGCACCACGGCGGCGAGGTTGGATTATTTTCTGACGACTGCGCACACGTTGACGTTCTTCACCACGCCGTTTTTCGAGCCGTCGAAATTCCCACTGCCGGCGGGGCTCGGTATGCGTGACGTCCGGCCGGCGCATTCGCTGCGTAATAGCGAAGCGGCGGTGAAACTCAACAAAACCGGCGACGGCGTCGACTGGTCGATAAGCTATTTTCACGGCTACAACCTATTGCCGGAAATCCGGCCGGGCGCGGCCGGTTTGGAATTGCACTATCCCGAGATCGATGTATTGGGCGCCGACATGGCGCGCAACTTTGGGCGCTACGGCATGCGCGCCGAAGTCGCTTACTTCCGCACTGAGGACAACGATGGCAACAATCCCGTGGCGATCAATCCGTACCTCTACGCCGTCGCCGGCGTCGATCGCACGTTCTTGGACAATCTCAATGTGAATCTGCAACTCGTCGGACGCTGGGTGCAGCATTACACTGACCCATCGGACGTGGCCGATCCGACGACGCGTTTCGCGGCAACGCAGAACGCCATCAACTTAGGCCAACAGGATCGCACGAGCTACGGGTTGAGTTCACGCGTGAGCAACAAATGGTTTAACGATACGCTCGAAGCCGAAGTGCTGGTGTTCGTGAACTTCCGGCGCACGAATTCCTATTTACGTCCGCTGGTGACTTACGCCTTTACCGATAGCATGAAACTAACCGTCGGTGCCGAATTCTATCGCGGCCCGGACAATACGCCTTTCGGTCAGTTGAAAAGCAATCAAGGATATTTTTCCGAACTGCGCTACAGCTTTTGATCAAATAACTCTTTCGTTACCGCCGTCCACTGGCACCTGTGCCCCCGTGGTCTTGGCGAATAACGGGCCGCACATTTCGGCCGCGAGTTCGGCGACGTCGCGGCTCGTGACTTCCACGCGCAACACGTTGTTCTTCTTATACGCTTCGACGCTCATGCCGTAATGTTTGGCGCGCGCCGCTAACACTTCCTCGGTCCAAATGCCGGTGTCGAACACTGCGTTCGGATGCACAGTGTTGATGCGAATGCCGTCGCCGCCCCATTCGAGCGCCGCCACACGGGCCAATTGATTGAGCGCCGCCTTCGACGCCGAGTACGCCGCCGCACCCGGACCGGGCGCAGATACGTTCTTCGAACCCACCACGACCACGCGTCCGCCGCGCGGCGCGAGCTTGAGCAACGGATGCGCTTCGCGCAGCAACACCAAATTCGAATCGAGATTTACGCGCAGCACGCGTTCCCATTCCAAGGTTTGAAGCGATTCGATGCGCGTGCCGGCGGGAAACACGCCGGCGTTCAGCACCAGCATGTCGAGGCCACCGAAGGTGCGCACACCGACTTCGAGCGCTGCGATGAGTTGCGCTTCGTCGGTGACATCGCAAGCGATGCCTTGGTAATCCGGACGCGTATGTAAGGTCTCGACGGCACGATCGATATCTATACCGACCACTGCCGCGCCGCGCGCGAGCAAGCTTTGCACGCAGGCTTTGCCGATACCGGAAGCCGCGCCCGTCACCAATACGATCTCGCCGGCGAACGCCGGTGTCTTACCGGCGCGTTTCAGTTTGGCTTGCTCGAGATCCCAATACTCGACGTCGAAAATATCTTTCGGCGATAACGCACGCCAACCACCGAGCTTATCTGCACGCTGCACGATTTCCATCGTGTGTTCGTAGATATCGAACACGATCCGCGCGTCCTTGGCGCTACGCCCGGCGGTGCACACGCCGAATTCGGCGTCGATCACGACCCGTGGTGCGGCGTCGAGCATGGTCTTCGGCTCGCGCGTGCTCGAAGCGTGCGCGGCGAAATAGCTTTCATACTCTTTCACGTATTCGCCGATGTCGCGACCGACCAAGGGCAGGCGTTTAGTGCGGATCACGTGGTCCGGCGTCGCCGGACCTTGGCGCGAGATTGTCGCGATGTCGGGACGTTGGGCGAAGGCCGCGCTCGCCGGATCTCGATGCGTCGCCACGATCATTGGTGCGCCGCTTATATTCGAAATATCACGTCGCAACGCCGCGATGTCGCGCCGTAATGCGACGTCGCTCGCCTTTTCCACACGCGCAGGAGCATTAGGTTGGGAGGAAATCTGCCAAGCACCGGCGCGCTTGATCGCATCTTCGGCGCGCGCGACCAGGTCGATCATGCGATCGTAAGATTCCTTGGCGGTGGCGCCAAAAGAAAAAATACCGTGATTCATCAAAACCATGCCAATGGTGTTTGGCCGCGCATCGCGCGGAAACAACTGCGCGCATAAACGCGCGAGATCGAAGCCGGGCATAACGTAGGGAATGACCACTACCGAATCGCCATACAATTCGCGGATACGGCGTTCGCCGTCCGGCGTGTTGGTTAGCGTGATGACGGCGTCGGCATGCGTGTGATCGACGTATTTATACGGCAAGATGCCGTGCAGAATCGCTTCCACTGACGGCGTCGGCGCATCCGCGCGCAACATATGCGTACGCAGCTCGTTCACCATCTGCGGGTCGCTCAACGCCGCAAGTTTGGCGAGTTCGACGCAGTGATCAAGCCGCACCGGCGAAAATCCGGCTGCTTCGATATGTTCCAAATCCCAACCGCTGCCTTTGACGTACAAAACCGTTTCGGCGCGACCGAAAATATTTTTTCCCTCGATCTTGACCGATGTGTTGCCGCCGCCGTGCAGCACCAACGATTTGTCGCGGCCTAACAGGCGCGAGCTATATACGCGTAAACCGAGATCGCCCGCGAAATGCGACGCTTCGTCGTCTTTCCAAAGATTCAACATTTAAAACGCCGTTTCTGATCGATGAGGGATGAAATGATACCCAAGTAAGCGGGATCGCGCGCGAACCGCGCGCGACGACTTAGGCAATGCTGGGCAAACTAACGACGATCTGTCCGCGGTTGTTTGTCCGCGCCTGGTCCAAGGCTTCGGCGACGCGGCGCAGTAGATGCGAGGGTTTTTCACCCTGCGCGTATACGGTGAGGATGCTGGAGAACGAAGGCAACCGCAGACTGCGTCCTTGATAGGTGAAGTATGTGGTTTTGACGTTCTTCTGCGCTTTTTCCAAGGCGCGCATGGCGCCGTCTTTCTGGGTGTTCGGGAACAAGATGGCGAATTCGTCGTCGCCGTAGCGCGCGACTAAATCGTAGGCGCGGAAGCGGGAGAGAATCTCCGAGGCGTAGCAGCGCAGCACCGCGTCGCCGGCCTCGCGGCCATACGTTTCGTTAACGGCGCGAAACCCGTCGACGTCGATCAGCGCCAAGGCGAACGAAAATCCGTAACGACGCACGCGCCCGACCTCGGATTCCAGATTGCGCACGAAGATGTCGCGCTTCGGAAGGCCGGTGATCTCATCGACCGAACTATGCTTGCGCGCTTTGCCCAACTCTTCGCGCAAGCGGCGGCGATCGGCGTCGAGCGCTTTTAGATAAGTCGTCGCGCCTTCGACGCGACGAATCAGTGCCTGACGTTCTTTGATCAAATCATCCAGAC
>JAHFQD010000157.1 GCA_023266455.1 Candidatus Muproteobacteria bacterium | reverse complement strand
ATTCGAGATCGAATACGTTTTCTTTGCCTTGCAGATACATCGCGAGGCGCTCGAGGCCGTAGGTGATTTCGCCCAGCACCGGTTTGCAATCGAGTCCACCGACTTGTTGGAAGTACGTGAACTGCGTCACTTCCATGCCGTTCAACCACACTTCCCAACCTAAACCCCACGCGCCGAGCGTCGGCGATTCCCAATCGTCTTCGACAAAGCGGATGTCGTGTTGTTTGGGATCGATGCAGATGGTGCGCAGCGAATCGAGATAGAGATCTTGAATATTGCTCGGCGACGGCTTGAGCACGACTTGATACTGATAATAATGCTGCAAGCGATTCGGATTCTCGCCGTACCGGCCGTCCTTTGGACGCCGCGACGGTTGCACGTAAGCCGCTTTCCACGGCTCCGGACCGAGCGCGCGCAGAAAAGTGGCGGTGTGGAACGTACCGGCGCCGACCTCAATGTCGTACGGTTGCAAAATCGCACAACCTTGAGCGGCCCAGTAACGTCCGAGCTTGAAGATGAGTTCTTGAAAATTCACGAGGAGCGCTAGTGTTTTAGGTGCCGCATTATACCTTGCGGCGCGCGGAAGACAGCGCAAGAACGATAAAAAACGCTGGGAGAAAACCCGGTACGACTAGTCGTCGACCAACTGCCCCGTAAAGGCGATCGGTTCGAGGAGATCGGCAGCGTCGGCGCGGGCGGTCGCTTTGACGTTGCTGGAACGATCGAGACGTCGACGGCCTTTGACGTACTCCATAGCGAATTCGTTCGAGGCGATACCCAATAACCATTTGGGCATGATCCGCATGTCGATGAGGTCGTAAACCGCGCGCATGCTCATCTGATTCGCGGTTTGATTCGACAATAGCGGAGACTTTTCCGCACCGGACGTTTGCGAGAACACCGAAAAACGCGTCCCGGGTTCTCGAGTTTTACCGGTGAGATCGGTCAACATCGCCGATGCGCGATTATCTGTAGTCGGCACGACCTCTCCCTGAAACGCCGCCGGCCGGCCGACATCGGCGCCGGGCTTAGCGGCGCTGACAATGGTCTCGGGGAGGTAACGTGCGCTGCCATCGCTACGGACGGTGCTTTGCGTCCCGTTGGCTTCATTCGCCATCGTGCCGCTGCGCATAGCGGACGTTTCAGTGAAGGTGTTCTTGGTGTTCGCGGTTCTATCGTTTTGCGCGGTCTGCGTTTCGGGCGCCGGCGCTTCCTGAGGGATATTCGCTTCTCGGGGCGCTTGATAGCCACGCGTCCGTGTCAAAAACAACGAGACGCTATTCTCTTCGGGCGTATCGCTAGATTTATTCGATTGGTTCGAGTACGGCGTCGGCTCATTATTAGACGTTGAACCCGACGATCTTCCGGGACCGGAATTCGAGTTATTCGATTCGGTGTCGGGTGGTCTTGGATTCCAGATAACGGTGTTGCTGTTATGAGGATTGCCGATGACGCTATCCATCGAGCTGCCGATGCCATTTTCATTTCCATCCTGCGGATTTTGGTGATCCAAAAAAACCGGCGGAAATTGCGGTGGATTCGTATGAGAGACCTTCGTCATGGCCTCGCTGCCTCATCTATCTCTGGAAAAACGTTTGGAACATCAGAAGGAGAGGCAGTGTACCAATTTATGCCGAAATAAATCTCGTTTAGGAATAAAAATCATTAAAAACAAACATTAATCATCGGATACATCGGACGCCGCGTTATGCGTCGCGGGCGACGACGGCTCGAGCGGCGACGGTAGCAACGAGGTGTTATCGCCCTGAGGACAATCGCCGTTATCGCAATCGGGCGACGGTTCGGTCGGCATCTCGTTATCGGGAACGCTCGGCGGCACGCCTTGATACGCGTTGACCGCCTCCGCCGCATCGCCGGGGAAGCGTACAAGCAATCGCAGAATGCGTGCCGACCGTTGTTGAAAGTAAGCGCTGCGACGTGCCGGATTATTTCGCGCCGGACTCGGTAACGCGGCGGCGAGTTCCGCTGCTTGGCGCGGATCGAGTTGCGACGCGTTAATGCCCCAGTACGCCTGCGCCGCGGCCTGTACACCGTAAATCCCCGGACCGAACTCGACGACGTTGAGATACAACTCCAAGATGCGTTGCTTCTTAACGTGGTGCTCCATGCCCCACGTCAACACCAGTTCATGCCATTTGCGCAACGGCGTCTTCGATCGCGAGAGATATAAATTTTTTACCGTCTGTTGCGAGATGGTGCTGGCGCCGAAAGCGAACCGGCGTTGATCGATATTGCGATCCAACGCCTCTTTGAACGCGGCGAGATCGAAACCGCTGTGTTCCCAAAACCGACTGTCTTCGGCCAAGACCACTGCGCGTTGCATGGATTTCGAAATGCTGGATAACGGCACCGGTTGCCAACGCACGTGTCGCGGTCGTCCGTTGGCATCCGGCTCTTGTTCGTAATGACGCATGAACGCCGACTTGGATATCGGTCCGGCGGCTACACTTTTCCAATTGGGCCACGTGATGGCGAGATAGAACAAATCAAGGACGAGCAACGCCAATAGGATGCGCACTCCCCAACGCAACGCCGTGCTCAAACGCGCGATCCACACCACGGGTCGGCTACGTAATAACTTGCGCCACCTGATCTTCGTTCGTTTGTTCATCCTGACGCCAAAATAAAAACTTGACCCCAATGTCGACGATACCGAACATGTGAACCCGACATGATTACGCCTCACCCACACGAACGCCCACTACGCGCGGCGGTTATTCTGATCTCCGTCCTTTTCTGGATCGGACTGCTGCTGTTGCTGTGGACGATATGGGATCGTTACGGAACGATGTTGTCTTTCGCCGACGTCGCGCTGCTATTCGGGACCGCGGCGATTGTAGCGTACATCAGCGTCGCCTTGCGCAAGGCTGTCCAGGCCGCGCGACTGATGGGGCACGCGGTTGAAATCAGCTTGGATCAATACCCCGATTTATTCTCGCGCGTACGTTCTTGCGCAAAACGCTTGAGTCTCGCGGACACGCACGCGGCGTATTTATTTCAACAACCGTCGCATTTACTTTCATACAGTTTGCGTTACTTAGGACGCGACTACATCGCGCTCAACAGCGAACTCGTCGGCGCGCTGACCGAGCGCCAAGGCGCGATCGATTTCTACATCGGCCATGAACTCGGACGTCTGCACGATCTGGATCGCGGTTTCCGCTGGTTGTTGTTGCCGGGGCGCGTCGTGCCCCTCATCGGCCCCGCCTACGCGCGCGCGAAAGTTTATGGATACGACCGTCTCGGTTTAGCCGCTTGCAAAAACCGCGTGGACGCCGCCTTCGCGCTCGCCATCGTCGCCGCCGGTTCGCGGCGTTGGAAATCGTTCAGCATCGCCCACTACGCGGAACAAAGCGCGCGCAGCGACGCCGCGTTCACATTGTTCGAACTCATTTCGGCGATTCCTTATTTGAGCCGTCGCATCGCGCATCTGCGCGGCGTCGCCACCGGCAACGGCGAACAGCGCCGACGTCATCCAATGGCGTGGGTGATGGCGGCGTTAATCCCGGGTATCGCGCCGATGAATGCGTTTTCCACTTGGCGCATCCTGATGACGTTGTTGTGGCCGGCGGTGATCGTCGCCGCGATCTGGCACGGTCATCAACAATTGATTACCGCAGGCGTGGTGAAACCGTTGCCGAGTCGCATCGACAATCAAACGGTGCCGATCAACAACACGCCGGCGGCGGTGGAACCGACGGCGGCGCTCGCCAAGGAAATTCCAGCCGACGCGTACACGCGCCTCGACACCGACCTGCGCCGCCTCGGCGGCATCGCGCTCAACCGCCAACGCAAACTCGGCGGCGTTCCGTGTGAAGTCGGCAACATCGCCGCGCTCGATTTAAACTTCCGCCCCGGCCGCTACGCGTTCAGTTGCGACGAACCGATCGTTTACACAGTCATCGAATCGGGCGAATTCGAGGTCGGCCGCGCCGCGCATATCCGCTCGTTTAACTGGAAAGAGAATAAAGTTACGACCACCTTGCCGACGGCGGAACCGGCGGCTACTTCGGCCTCGCCCTGGCCAACCGTGGAAGCGGAACCGAAACCGAGCACCGAATCGCCAGCAACGCCGCCGCCATAGTCCGGTTTGTTAGGGCTTAATTTGCGCCAAACACGGCGTATCGCCTCCTTCCTTTATTTCCGCCGTCGCTAAATTCGGCTACTATTCCCGCCTCTCTTCCCGAACGTTTTCTTATGTCCTCCCCACGTAAAGCGGTTGCACTCATTTCCGGCGGTCTCGATTCGATGCTCGCCGTGCGGGTGATGCTCGATCAGGGCATCCACGTCGAAGGCATTAATTTCTACACGGGCTTCTGCGTCGAAGGTCATACGCACGCCATCCGCCGCGAGCATCAGAATAAGCCCAAGCGCAACAACGCTTTATGGGTCGCGGAGCAACTTGGCATCAAGCTGCACATCATCGAGGTGATCGAAGACTATAAAGCGGTCGTGATCAATCCCAAGCACGGCTACGGCTCCAACCTAAATCCTTGCCTCGACTGCAAAGGCTTCATGGTGCGCAAGGCGCGCGAGTGGATGGAACAGAACGGTTTCGATTTCATCATCACCGGCGAAGTCGTCGGCCAACGACCGATGTCGCAACGCAAGGACACCATGCCCGTCGTCGCGCGCGAATCCGGTGCGTTCGATCGACTACTACGACCGCTGTGCGCCAAACTGCTGCCACCGACGCTGCCCGAACGTGAAGGTTGGGTCGACCGCGAAGGCTTGCTCGACATCAGCGGCCGCTCGCGCAAAGTGCAAATGGCGTTGGCGGAAAAATACGGTTTCCATGATTACGCCCAACCCGCCGGCGGTTGCTGCTTCCTCACGAACGAACAATACTCGAACAAACTCGCGGATTTATGGCAGTCGCGCGGCACCAAAGAATACGAGCTCGACGACATCATGCTGCTCAAGGTTGGCCGCCATATGCGTCCGCGCCCGAACTTCAAGCTCATCGTCGGGCGCGACGAGGGCGAAAACAATTTTCTGCAGGGCTACCGCAAACGGTTCACGCATTTGAACGCGACCAGTCACACCGGCCCGCTGGTGTTGATCGACGGTTCGATGAATGAAGAAGATTTACTGCTAGCAGCGCGCCTGACAGCGCGCTTCGGCCACGGACGCGACGCGGAAGCGGTCGACGTTGTGGTCACGGACATTCAAGGGACGAGCCGC
>JAHFQD010000156.1 GCA_023266455.1 Candidatus Muproteobacteria bacterium | reverse complement strand
CGAACTCGGTCTGGCGGCGACGGCGAAATATAAAAAATCCGCGCGCACCGTCGGTGACGTGCTTGGCAAGTTCCATCCGCACGGCGATTCGGCGTGTTACGAAGCCATGGTGCTGATGGCGCAGCCGTTCAGCTATCGCTACCCGTTGGTCGACGGCCAAGGCAACTGGGGCTCGCCGGACGATCCGAAATCGTTCGCGGCCATGCGTTACACCGAATCGCGGTTGACGGCGTTCTCGCAAGTACTGTTGTCCGAAGTGGAGCAGGGCACGGTCGATTGGACACCGAATTTCGACGGCACGTTGGAAGAACCGCGCTTTATGCCAGCGCGCTTGCCGCACGTGTTGTTGAACGGTACCACCGGCATCGCCGTCGGTATGGCGACCGACATTCCGCCGCATAACGTGCGCGAAGTCGCAGCCGCTTGCATCCGTTTGTTGGACAAGCCGGATTCGACACTGGCCGATCTGCTGAAGAACATCAAAGGTCCGGATTATCCGACCGACGCCGAGATCGTCTCAGCGCCCGCCGAACTCCGGGAGATTTACAAAACCGGTAACGGCAGCGTGCGCGCCCGCGGTTGTTGGGAACGCGAAGACGGCAACATCATCATCACCGCGTTGCCGCACCAAGTCTCGCCGGCGAAAGTGTTGGAGCAGATCGCGCAGCAGATGCGCGACAAGAAACTGCCCATGGTCGAGGACTTACGCGACGAATCCGATCACGAAAATCCGACGCGGCTTGTCATCGTGCCGCGTTCCAATCGCGTGGATCCGGTGGAGTTGATGGATCATTTGTTCGCGACCACAGATATCGAACGCACCTACCGCGTGAACTTGAACGTGATCGGTCTTAACGGTCGCCCACGCGTGTTCAACTTGGTCGAGTTGCTGAGCGAATGGCTTGAGTTCCGCACCGAAACCGTGCGCCGTCGTTTGCAATACCGCTTGGACAAAGTCAACGCGCGTCTGCACATCCTCGACGGTTTGTTGATCGCGTTCCTCAATCTTGACGAAGTCATTCGCATTATCCGTCGCGAGGAAGAACCGAAGCCGGTGTTGATGAAGCGTTTCAAGCTCACCGAAATCCAAGCCGAAGCGATCCTCGAAACCAAGCTGCGTCATTTGGCCAAGCTCGAGGAAATGAAGATTCGCGGCGAGCAGAAAGAACTGGCGCAGGAAAAAGCCGAATTGGAAAAGACCCTCGGTTCGCGCGCCAAACTCAAACAAAAAGTGCGTGAAGAAATCGAAGCCGACGCCGAGGAATTCGGCGACGCTCGTCGTTCGCCGATCGTGCAGCGCGAGGCCGCCAAGGTCATCGACATCACGCAATTGTTGCCGACCGAACCGGTGACGGTCGTGTTGTCCGAGAAGGGCTGGGTGCGATCGGCCAAGGGACACGAAGTCGACGCGCGCGCGCTCGAATACAAAAATGGCGACAGCTTTATGCAAGCCGCGCGCGGCAAGAGCAATCAGCTCGCGATTTTCTTGGATTCGACGGGCCGCACGTACACTTTGCCCGCGCACAAGTTGCCATCGGCGCGCGGTCATGGCGAACCCTTAGCGTCGAGTTTGAATCCACCGCCCGGTGCGAGTTGGTCCGGCGTGATCATGGGCGAGTCCGATGATTTATATCTACTCGCGTCCGATGCCGGTTACGGCTTGATCGTAAAACTTTCCGACATGGTTACCGATCGACGCGCTGGCAAGGCGGTGCTGAACGTACCAAAGGGCGCGAAGGCATTGTCCCCGCAGCGTGTCGCCGATATGGAGCACGATTGGCTCGCCGCCGTGAGCGTCAAGGGAAATCTATTGATCTGCGCCGTCGGCGATCTACCGCGCATGGAGAAAGGCAAGGGCGAAAAAATTCTCGGCATCCCCGGCGCTAAAGTCGCGGCGCGCGAAGAATTCCTCGTCGGTGTGGCGGTGTTCAAAGAAGGTCAGTCGCTGTTGCTGCGTACCGGCAAAGGCGAGTTGAAGCTTAAAGCCGGCCAAGAAATCGACGGTTACGTATCCGAACGCGGATTACGTGGCGCACGTTTGCCGAAGGGACATCAAGAAGTGAAAGGTATCGAGACCTTGGAATCGAAATGAGAATGCCGCTCGTGCGGCGGCATTCTGCGATGTCCGTATGAACCATAGGTATATGCGCATCGCGCCGTTTGAAAAACGCCGCGACTCGGCATAAGGTGCGATTGGCAACGTTGTTATCACCTTGCACTTCGGACAAGGATTTATGTCGTCAACGCGCTCTCCATTCTCCGCGTCGTCCGGATCGGAAGAATCCGATGTTGCAACAGTATCTGTTCGCGAACGTTTGTCCGCGCCTACCTATGCCGTCCCCGAATCGATAAAAAAAGAACACGCGCTATTGTCCGCTTTTGTCGAGCATGTTCCGGCGGCGATCGCGATGTTCGATCGGAGTATGCGCTACCTTCGCGTTAGCAATCGCTGGCTGGAAATTTTCAACTTAGCCCGCGAAGACATCATCGGACATTCCCAATACGAAGTTTTTCCGAATATTCCAGAACGCTGGAAGGATGCGCATCGTCGTTGCTTAGAAGGCGCGACGGAAAAAGTGGATGAAGACGTTTTGATCCAGGCGGACGGAACCGAACTGCGCTTGTGTTGGGAAGCGCAACCGTGGGGCGACTTGAGTATGCCGAACAGCGGTGTCTTGGTTTTCGCCGAAGATATTACGGCGCGTAAGCAAGTCGAGCATGATCGCGTTGCCGACGAGACGCGGTTGCGCGCGGCGCAGAGCGCTGCCGAGATCGGTACTTGGGAATGGAATCCGGCTTCCGGCATGGGTACGTTGTCGCCGGCGCTGCATCAGATGTTCGGGACGTCGCCGACGGATCGCGATTATTTAGCGAAGTGGATGACACGCGTTTATCCCGACGATCGCCGACGGCTCGAGTTGGAAATGGAAATCGCGGCGCACACCGGCGTCATGGAATTCGAATATCGCTATCAGCGACCGAAGCTAGGTCTGCGCTGGTACTACTGCAAAGGCCGACGGCTGTCGCAGCACGGCAGTTTGTTCGGTGTGGTGATCGATATCACCGAGCGCCGTCGCGCTGAAGACGAACTCAAGCATGAGCGCGATCAATTCGAGACGGCAGTCCAGGAACGCACGCTCGAACTCGCCAGCTTTTCTGAGGAACTGCGGCGGAGCGAGGAGCAATTTCGATTGCTAGTCGAAGGCGTGCAGGACTACGCCATTTTCATGCTCGATATAGATGGACATATCTTGAGCTGGAACCTCGGTGCGCAACGCATCAAGGGGTATACGCCCCATGAAATCATCGGCAAACATTTCTCCGTGTTTTATCCATCGCAAGACATACGCGCGGATAAGCCCGCGCGCGAACTGGAAATCGCCGCCAAGGAAGGTCGTTTCGAAGAAGAAGGCTGGCGAGTGCGCAAAGATGGCTCGCGGTTTTGGGCGAACGTTGTTCTTACTGCGTTGTTCGAAGGTGGCGTACTGCGCGGTTTTGCGAAGGTGACGCGCGATATCACCGAGCGCAAGCGCACCGAAAGAGTCGTACGCGAGCTTTCGGGTCGATTATTGAAGATTCAGGACGAAGAGCGTCGCCGTTTAGCGCGCGAGCTGCACGATAGCACGGGACAATTGTTATCGGCCTTGAGTTTGAATCTCACGGTAATTAAGCAGAGCGATGACGAGCGCGGCGGAGAAACGGCGTCGATCATCACGGAGTGTCTGGCGCTGACCGACGAGGCCGCGCAGGAAATTCGAACGTTGTCGTATCTGCTGCATCCGCCGTTGCTTGATCAAGCGGGTCTGACGCACGCGTTGCGCTGGTACGTCGACGGCTTTATGCATCGTACGAGTATAAAAGTCGATTTGAAGATGACGTCCGACATTGAACGGTTGCCCGAGGAGTATGAATTGACGCTGTTCCGCATCGTCCAAGAAGGGTTGACCAATATTCATCGCCATTCCGGCAGCGATACCGCCGAGATTCATTTACATCGCGATTTCAGTCACATCATGCTCGATGTGCGCGATCGCGGGAAAGGAATTCCGGATTCCGCGTATCGACACGACGCGGATGGCGCCGTAACGCTCGGCGTCGGCGTTCGTGGCATGCGCGAGCGCGTACGCCAATTAGGCGGATCGCTAGAAATCGGTCCGGCGAATCCGGGAACGATTTTGCGCGTGATCTTGCCGACGCTATAAACGAAGTGATACGAATAATGCTCGAGGCGACGGTAACCACATGACTAAAAAAATTCGCATTTTGTTCGCAGACGACAACAAAGCGTTTCGCGATGGCTTGAAACGCTTGCTTGAAGCGCAACCCCAGTATCAGGTTGTCGGTGAAGCGATAGACGGAGAAGAAGCGGTGGCGAAAGCGATCTCGCTGCTACCCGACGTCGCGATTCTCGATTACAGCATGCCGAAATTAGACGGTCTCAGCGCGGCATACAAAATTCGGCAAGCGGCGCCGTCCGTAGAAACACTGCTCCTCACACAACACGACGCTCCGTACACGGCGCAGCGCGCGATCGACGCTGGTGTACGCGGATTCGTCGTGAAATCGGATGCCAGCCGCGACTTATTGCCTGCCATCGACGCGGTGCGCCAACAAAAAACTTTCGTTAGTAGCACTATTGCGTGTGGATTTTCGGGTGGTTCAATTTCGAAATAGGGTTGCGTCGCACGCGCCGTCATTGAGACGTCACGTTTCTTTGCGCATGATGTACACAGTTCATATACGGGTGTCGCGCTAAATGCTGGAAATTCCTGTTACCGATGTCGTCGCGTTGCTTTGGTTCGCCGGCATCTGGGTGGGTTACACGATTTATACCGATCGCGGTAAGCCGCGCACACATTCGTTGCGTGCGGCGATGCACAAAAATCGCTATCGCTGGATGCAGCAAGTCCTGAAGCGCGAGAATCGTCTGCTCGACGCCAACGTCCTCGGGCAATTGGCGCACGGCGCGTCGTTTTTCGCCTCGACCTCGGCGGTGATTTTAGTCGGCTTGTTCACGATTTTGGGCGCTAAGCGAGACGTCACGGCGTTCGTCAGCAACTTGCCGTTCGTGGAAAAGACCACGCCGCTGCAATGGGAGCTGCGCTTGTTGGTGCTGATCATTATTTTTACGCACGCGTTTTTTAAATTCACCTGGGGGCTGCGCCAGTTCAACTATTGCGCGGTGTTGGTCGGCGCGGCGCCGGCGGCGAAAGGCAGCATTGA
>JAHFQD010000155.1 GCA_023266455.1 Candidatus Muproteobacteria bacterium | reverse complement strand
AGTTGCCAAACCACAGGGAGTGACTACCCCTTTAGCCACTTATAGTTGCCTGGTTGGATTTCATCAAGCCAACCAGGCGTATCGGTTATTTGTCTAACAAGATGCGCAACATTCTTCGCAACGGTTCCGCCGCACCCCACAACAACTGATCGCCGACGGTAAATGCCGAAAGATACTCGCCGCCCATAGGCAATTTGCGCAGTCGTCCCACGGGACAGTCCAGGGTTCCCGTGACCGCGGCGGGTGTGAGTTCCTTGATCGTAATATCGCGCTTATTCGGAATTACTTTGGCCCATTGATTCGCGGACGCCAGCATTCCTTCGATCTCGTCCAACGGCACGTTCTTGGTGAGTTTGATGGTAAGTGCCTGACTGTGACAACGCATGGCGCCAATGCGTACGCAAATGCCGTCGATCGCGATCGGATTCTTAACGCGTCCGAGAATCTTGTTGGTCTCGGCCATTCCTTTCCATTCTTCACGGCTCTGACCGTTGCCGATATCTTTATCAATCCACGGAATCAAACTGCCCGCGAGCGGCACACCGAACTGCGCTGTGGGAAAACTTTCATCGCGCAAGGTACCGGCAACTTCGCGGTCGATGTCGAGGATGGCCGAGCTCGGATCGTCCAGCAGATTCTTCGCTGCCAAATGGACTTCGCCCATTTGCTGCAACAGCTCGCGCATGTTCTGCGCACCGGCGCCGGAGGCGGCTTGATACGTCATCGAGGTCATCCATTCGACGAGGTTATGCTTAAACAAACCACCGAGCGCGATCAGCATCAGCGACACAGTGCAGTTACCGCCGACGTAATTTTTCACGCCGCTCTTGAGTGCGGTTTTGATGCCGTCGAGGTTCACCGGATCGAGAATAATCACAGCGTCGTCGACCATGCGCAGCGTCGACGCGGCGTCGATCCAATAACCCTTCCAACCGGCGGCGTGCAACTTGGCGTAGACCTCGGTCGTGTAGTCGCCGCCTTGGCAGGAAATAATCGCTTCCATCGACTTGAGTTCGTCGACGTTCTTCGCGTCTTTCAACGGCGGCACGTCTTTGCCAATCGACGGCCCTTTGCCGCCGACTTGCGACGTGGTGAAAAACGTGGGCTCGATCAAATCGAAATCCCGTTCCGCTTGCATGCGGCCCATCAACACCGAGCCGACCATACCACGCCAACCGACTAATCCTACTCGCATCATTGTCTAAATCTCCGACTCTATTAAAGTACGGGGAGAACATTCGCGTCCCTCACCCTTTCCCTCTCCCGAAGGGAGAGGGAAATTATGTTCGCTGATGCGGCTTGCTCACATTGCCGCAACAACCGCGTCGCCCATTTGCGTCGTGCCGACTTTCTTTGTGCCGTCGGTGTAAATGTCGCTGGTGCGCACGCCTTGATCGAGTACCGTCGATACCCCTTTCTCGATCCGTTCCGCCAGCACCGGCGCACCGAGCGTGTAACGCAGCATCATGGCCACCGACAAAATCGTCGCCAACGGATTGGCGATGCCTTTGCCCGCGATATCCGGCGCCGAGCCGTGAATCGGTTCGTACATACCTTTGCTGTTCGAATCGAGCGATGCCGACGGCAACATGCCGATGGAGCCGGTCAACATCGCGGCTTCGTCGGATAAAATGTCGCCGAAGATATTGCCGGTAACGATGACGTCGAACTGTTTCGGCGCGCGTACCAATTGCATAGCGGCGTTGTCGACGTACATGTGCGACAACGCGACGTCGGCATACTCTTTCGCCACGCGCTCGACGACTTCGCGCCACAGGCCGGAAACTTCCAGCACGTTGGCTTTCTCAACCGAACATAATTTCTTGCCGCGCTTACGCGCGGCGTCGAACGCCACACGCGCCACACGTTCAACTTCGTGCTCGGCATAAATCATGGTGTTGAACCCTTGGCGCTCGCCGTTGGCCAAGGTGCGTACGCCGCGCGGTTCGCCGAAATAAATATCGCCAGTGAGTTCGCGCACGATCAAAATATCCAATCCCGCGACGATTTCCGGTTTTAGTGACGATGCCGCGGCGAGTTGCGGATACAAAATCGCCGGCCGCAGATTGGCGAAGAGTTTCAGCTCCGCGCGCAAACCGAGCAGCGCTTTTTCCGGTCGCACGTCGCGCGGCAGCGTGTCGTACTTCAAGCCGCCGACGGCGCCGAGCAGCACTGCGTCCGCCTGCTTCGCCAGTTTCAACGTGGCGTCGGGCAGTGGATGCTTGTGCAGATCGTAAGCCGCGCCGCCAACGGGCGCCGTTTCCAGCTCGATTTTCAATCCGAATTCGCGCCGCAGGCGTTCCAGCACTTTTACCGCTTCGGCGACCACTTCCGGGCCGATACCGTCACCCGGTAGTACTGCGATTTTCTTTGTCATAGATGAATCTAGCGTTAAAGATTTATGAAAATAACCAAGGCGCTTCTTGTTTGCGCCGCGTTTCGTACGCGCGAATGTCGTCGACGCGCGCTAATGTCAAACCGATCTCGTCGAGACCGTTCAACAAACAATGTTTGCGGAACGCATCGATGTCGAAACGGAAAACGGTGTTGTCCGGCGTCGTTACGGTTTGCGCAGCGAGATCGACCGTCAGCTTGTAACCGGGGGTCGCAGAAGTTTCGCGGAACACACGATCGAGCGCGTCGCGCTCAATCACGATCGGCAACAAGCCATTCTTAAAACTGTTGTTGTAAAAAATATCGGCATAGCTCGGCGCGAGGATAACGCGAAAACCGTAATCAAGCAGCGCCCACGGTGCGTGTTCGCGCGAACTGCCGCAACCGAAGTTGTCGCGCGCGAGCAAAATCTGCGTGCCTTGGTAGCGTGGTTGATTCAAAATGAAATCCGGATTCACGCGCCGCTTGCTGTGGTCCATGCCCGGTTCGCCCGCGTCGAGATAACGCCAACCGTCGAACAAGGTCGGACCGAAACCGGTGCGCTTAATGGATTTCAAATATTGTTTCGGGATGATCGCGTCGGTGTCGACGTTCGGTCGATCGAGCGGCGCGACCAATCCAGTTAATTTTTCAAATTTCTGCATAGATAACGTCTCCACCGAGTCAGCTCGGTCGATAAGGTCCTTTCACTTCTCCCCAACCCCATTTCGGCATTGGCGTTTTTTCGTCGATTGGATTTTCAACGGCGCTGGAATTTAACATCGCGATTCGCGATCCCCATTCCAAATAACCAACCAACGTGGAACGAAACTCGGGGTCGTCGGGCAATCCAATTTGGTCCGCCGTATCCAACAGCAACTCGATCCAACGTTTCCGCTGCCGCTCGGTAAGCTTCCTGCCGAGATGTTTGGCGACCATACTGGAATGACTATGTTTTGCATCGCCGGAATAAAGCGCTGGGCCACCCAGCACCTCCGCGACGAAGTGCGCCACTGTTTTAAAATGATCCGCCGGCATGCCGGCGAAAACAGGCGCCAGGATGGCATCGCCGCCCACACGCTCATAAAACTTCATGAAAAGCATCTCAAGGCGTTCGCGGCCGCCGATCCATTCGTACAACGTTGGGACGGCATCCTGCGTCATCTGTCGTCCCCGTGCGCGCGTTCGACATTGATTTCCCTTATATCGACAAAATGCCCCGCGATGGCCGCGGCGGCCGCCATCGCCGGCGACACCAAATGCGTGCGACCACCCGCGCCTTGGCGACCTTCAAAATTGCGATTCGACGTCGACGCGCAACGTTCGCCCGGTTCGAGACGATCGGCGTTCATCGCCAAGCACATCGAACAACCGGGCTCGCGCCATTCGAAACCGGCGTCTTTGAAAACGCGATCTAATCCTTCTTGTTCCGCTTGGCGTTTCACCAAACCGGAACCCGGCACGACAAGCGCGAGCTTGATGTTCTTCGCGACATGCTTGCCCTTCACCACCGCCGCGGCAGCACGTAAATCTTCGATGCGGGAGTTGGTGCAAGAGCCGATGAAAATTTTATCGAGCGCGATGTCGCGGATCGGTGTACCCGGCTGCAGCGCCATGTACTTGAGCGCGCTTTGCATACCGACGCGCTTCACCGGGTCCGTTTCTTTTTCCGGATCGGGTACGACCGCGTCCACCGGCACCACCATCTCCGGCGACGTGCCCCATGTCACCTGCGGTCGAATGTCGGCAGCGTTCAATACGACTTCGTGATCGAACTTCGCGTCGTTGTCGCTTTTCAATTCGCGCCACGCGCGCGCGGCCTGGTCCCACAACGCGCCCTTCGGCGCATACGGGCGACCACGAAAATATTCGGTGGTCTTTTCGTCAGCGGCGATCATGCCGGCGCGCGCGCCAGCTTCGATCGCCATGTTGCACACGGTCATGCGACCTTCGACCGACAATGCTTCGATCGCACTACCCGCGAACTCGATGGCGTAACCGGTCCCGCCGGCTGTGCCGATGCGGCCGATGATGGCGAGCACGATGTCCTTCGCGGTTACGCCGGACCCGACCGCGCCATCGACGCGCACGCGCAAATTCTTAGATTTTTTCTGGATCAAACACTGCGTCGCGAGTACGTGTTCGACTTCAGACGTGCCGATGCCGAAGGCCAAGGTGCCGAAGGCGCCGTGCGTGGACGTATGCGAGTCACCGCAAACAACCGTCATACCTGGCAAGGTCGCGCCCTGCTCCGGACCGATGACATGCACGATGCCCTGGCGATCGTCGCGCATGCCAAACTCGACGATGTTGTAATCGCGGCAATTCTGATCGAGCGTCTCCACCTGTAAACGCGAGATCGGATCGACGATGCCGAGCGAACGATCGGTAGTTGGAACATTGTGATCCGCCGTTGCAAGATTGGCATCGACACGCCACGGCTTACGCCCAGCGAGTCGGAGTCCTTCGAACGCCTGCGGACTCGTCACCTCGTGCACGAGATGCCGATCGATATAGAGGAGACAGGTGCCGTCGTCGTTTTGCCGCACGACGTGCGCATCCCAAAGCTTGTCGTAAAGTGTTCTTGCCGCCATCGCTGAAATCCTCACCCCGCCCGCTCCCGAAAAAACGAAAGCCAGAAGGCCGGTCACGACTCACTTTACATTGGGCGAGAAATAACTCAAATTCATCTTTTACATACATTCTATTCTTTAAAGTTATGGATATCCCTGCCCTACAAGCCTTCCTCGCCGTCGCCGATACCGGCTCTTTTTCGCGTGCTGCTGAACGTATCTATCTCACCCAGCCCGCCATCAGCAAACGCATCGCCGCGTTGGAACAAGAGCTCGGTACGAAGCTGTTCGAC
>JAHFQD010000154.1 GCA_023266455.1 Candidatus Muproteobacteria bacterium | reverse complement strand
TGCCGGTCAGCCAAGGTAAATCGGTGCGACAGCCCGCGCATAATCCGGTTCCGGCGTTGACGCGCGCGCGGCATAACAGGCAACGTCCCGGCCATAGCCACGATCGCAACGCGTCCCAGCGAGTGTTAACCATCGTTATTAATTTAGGTTGACGGGAAGACCGATCTTAAATGAAGATTCTTCCATTCTCCCATTTCCATGCGATCCCTCGAAGAAAATCTTGAACGCCGCCGCCGCGAGCATCTTTATCGCCGCCGTGAGACGGTAACGTCGCCGCAAGGCGCGGAAATTGCGATCGGCAACGAGCGCTTGCTGGCGTTTTGCAGCAACGATTATCTCGGCTTAGCGAATCATCCCAACGTCGTGCGCGCGCTGCAGGAAGGCGCGGCGCGTTATGGCGTCGGGTCGGGCGCGTCACATTTGGTGAGCGGGCATAGCGCCGCGCATCACGCGCTCGAAGAAGAGTTGGCCGAGTTCGTCGGCGCCCAACGCGCGCTGCTGTTCTCCACCGGGTACATGGCCAATCTCGGTATCGTTTCGGCATTGGCGTCGCGTCACGGCGCGATCTTTGAGGATCGGTTGAATCACGCTTCGCTTATCGACGCCGCGCGGTTGACGCATGCGCATGTCGCGCGTTATCCCCACAACGATCTCGACAAGCTCACCGTGTTGATGGCGGGCGTGGTGCGCGCGGAGTTGGTGATTACCGATGCGGTGTTCAGTATGGACGGCGACGTCGCACCGTTGTCGGCCTTGATGCGCTTGGCCGATCGGCATGGCGCGTATTTATTGGCGGACGACGCGCATGGTATCGGCGTGTTGGGCGCGAACGGACGCGGATCGTTTGAAGAGCAGGGCGTTCCCATCCACGGACCGGCTATTTTAATGGCGACGTTGGGCAAGGCGTTCGGCGTGTTCGGCGCCTTCGTCGCTGGCGATAACGCGTTGATCGAGACGCTGATCCAGCAGGCGCGTACTTATATATATACGACGGCGTTGCCGCCGCCCTTGGCCGAAGCCACGCGCGCCGCATTACGCTTGGTACATAAAGAATCGTGGCGCCGTGAACATTTGCGCGGATTGATCGCGCGCTTCCGCAACGGCGCGTCGCAACTCGGTTTGCAGTTGGTACCGAGCCATACCGCGATTCAACCAATTATCTTCGGCGAGGCCGAGGCTGCGGTGGCCGCGAGCAAGGCGTTGCGCGAACGCGGCATTTGGGTTCCGGCGATTCGTCCGCCGACGGTGCCGGTTGGTAGCGCGCGGTTACGCATTACGCTTTCCGCCGCGCATAGCGCTGAGCATATCGATCGGTTGTTGGGCGCGCTGGCGCAGCTCCCGCAAAAGAAAACATGACGTTGTATTGCCCGTCGATCGGCGAGGGCCCCGACATCGTGTTGCTCCATGGTTGGGCGTGGCACGGTGAAGTTTGGCGTGACGTGGCGCAGTCGTTGTCGCGGGATTTTCGCGTGTGGACGCCGGATCTCCCGGGGCACGGCCGCAGCGGTAACGGCGTTCTTACCTTAGAAGATATCGCGCGCGTGGTCGCGGAAAGCGTTCCGGATGCCGCGACGTGGATCGGCTGGTCGCTCGGCGGCTTAGTCGCTTTGACGGCGGCGCAGCGACGATACGCGAGTCGTTTGGTATTGGTCGCCGCGTCCGCACGTTTTGTACAAGATGAACAATGGCAGTGCGCGTTGTCGCGCGCGTGGTTCGAACAGTTTAACCACGACTTGAATGCCGACGCGCAACGCACGCTGGAGCGTTTCGCCAGTTTGCATCTCGCGAGTGCCAGTAGCGATCGTGTGTTATTACGCCGATTGCGTTCGACGTTGTTGCAGCACGGCGTACCGAAGGCTTCGCAGCTGCGCGCCGGATTGGATCTGTTGTCGAACTCGGATTTGCGTTCACGATTGTCCGACATCGATGTGCCGACGCTGATCGTGCACGGCGAGCGCGACCAAATCGTGCCGATCGCCTCAGCAGAAAATATGGTGCAGTCGTTACCGCGCGCGCGCGCCGCGTTCGTAGCCGACGCCGGGCATGCGCCGTTCTTGTCGCATGCGTCGTGGTTCGTCGACACCGTGGGGGATTTTTTACGTGAGTAGAACCAACCCTTTTGCCTTGGATCGCGCGCAGATGCGCGCCGCGTTCGAGCGTGCCGCGCGTACTTACGATCCAGCGGCGGATTTACAGCGCCAAGTCGCGGATCAACTGATGGAGCGTCTCGACGTGGTCCGTCTGACGCCGCAGTGCGTGCTCGACGTCGGTTGCGGCACCGGTTATTGCACGCGTTTGCTTGCGAGCCGTTATCCCCAGGCGCAAGTCATCGGGCTCGATTTAGCGCATGCGATGGCGCATCGCGCGCGGAATCGCTGGCACTGGCGATTTTGGAAACGTCCCGATTTCCTGTGCGGCGATGCCGAACAACTGCCATTCGTCGACGCCGGCATCGACATGGTGTTGTCGAATCTGGCGCTGCAATGGTGTCAGCCGATGATGGTGTTCAACGAGACGCGCCGTGTGTTGCGGCCGGGCGGATTATTCGTTTTCACTACCTTCGGTCCCGACACGCTGCGCGAATTGCGCAGCGCTTGGAGCGATGTCGATGGTCAGCCGCATGTGCATAGTTTTCTGGATCTGCGCGATGTCGGCGATTTATTGTTGGCTGCTGGATTCCGTGATCCGGTCGTGGATGTTGAGCGTGTGGTGTTGCACCGCCGCTCGGTGCGTGAGGTATTGCGCGAACTGAAGCTCATCGGCGCGCATAACGTCGCGCAGGGGCGCAGCCGTGGACTGACCGGCAAGGCACATTTCACGCGGTTTCAGCAGGCTTACGAGGCATTGGCGACCCCCCAGGGAATTCCGGTGACTTATGAAGTGGTCTATGGCCACGCCTGGGCGCCGACCGAGATGCGCGCGCGCGAGCTGCCGCAGGAGGCCATTATCCCCCTCAGTTCGATTCGCCGCCGTGGCTGACGGCTGGTTTATTGCGGGCACCGACACTGGCGTGGGCAAGACCCGCGTCGCGGGAGCGTTGGCCGCGGCCGCGGCGCGTTACGGCGTTTGCGCCGGTATGAAGCCGGTGGCCAGCGGATGCCGTGTGACGCCGAACGGGCTGCGCAGCGACGATGCAGAATATTTGATTCAGTGCGCCAGCGCCGACGTTTCTTACGAGGACGTCAATCCTTACGCCTTCGAACCCGCGATCGCGCCGCACATCGCGGCGCGCGCGGTGGGTATGGAGATTTCCATCGACGTTATCCGCGCGCGTTACGCGTGCCTCGCCGCGCGCGCGCGGTATGTCGTCGTCGAAGGTGCCGGCGGTTGGTTGACGCCGATCGGCGTTGATCGAACCATGGCCGACGTCGCGTGCGCCCTCCAGTTACCGGTTGTGCTCGTGGTTGGGATGCGTTTGGGTTGTCTCAATCACGCGTTGTTGACGCAGGCGGCGATCGTCGCGTCGGGGTTACGCATCGCGGGCTGGGTTGCCAATGGCATCGATCCGACGATGGAACGCTTCGACGACAATCTCGCGGCGCTCGATCACGCCATGCGTGCACCGCGGCTTGCGGTTTTCCCATTCGCCAACGACGCATTGCCAGCACCCGACACCGCGGACGCGTTCGCGCGACAGTTGATCGAAAAAAACCTGACTGAAACGCTCGACGCCAAAGCGTGAAAAATCGCTACAGTTACCGTGATTTTCGCGACGAATCGGTTGCAGGTTGTCGGGTCGTGTGATACGTTCCCGCGCCTAAAAATCAGCCCAGAATTTTTTGTGCGGGCGCGAATTTTTTGGCGGGGTGCGGCGACGCTTCGTTCCAAAATGGACTATTTAAGTGGTTCGGTTTTCGATGTGGAGCTTCCAGGTTGTTTCAGGGGCGATTCCCTGAACAAAGGAGAGCATGGTTAGTTCCGCAAGAATAATGAAGTCAACGTCGTTCATTTCTACTTTTTTTGGGAGAGACGGATGCTGAGCGCTCATCGTGCTCTTTTTCTCGGTATGCGGCGGTTGTTGGACGGCCTTCAGAGCAAGGTTTCACGTCTGACGCTTGGTCTTTCTTCGATGTTGGCAATGTTAGCGGCGCCTGCCGCCCGTGCGGAATACGGTTTGCAGTTTCCGCGCCCAGTAACCACCATCGCGCAAGACATCCTTACTCTCCACAACACGATTCTGATCATTTGTTTGGTCATTTTTGTGGTCGTGTTTGGCGTTATGTTTTACGCGGTCGTGAAGCATCGCAAGAGCCGCGGCCACAAAGCGGCGGAATTTCACGACAACGCGATCCTGGAAGTGATCTGGACCGTGGTGCCGTTCGTGATCTTGATCGCGATGGCGATTCCTTCCACGGCTGTGTTGTTGAAGATGGACGACACCAGCCACTCCGAACTGACGGTCAAGATCACCGGCTATCAGTGGAAGTGGAAATATGAATTTCCGGATCAAGATCTGAGCTATCTCAGTAGCCTCGCGACCCCGCGCAATCAAATCAACAATAAAGAAGCCAAGGGCGAGCACTACTTATTAGAAGTCGACAATCCGTTAGTGCTGCCGGTCGGTAAGAAAATCCGCTTCGTGCTCACCGCCAACGACGTGATTCACGCGTGGTGGGTGCCGCAACTGGGCGTTAAGAAAGACGCGATCCCGGGCTTCGTCAACGAAATGTGGACCCTCATCAACGAACCCGGCACCTACCGCGGTCAGTGTGCCGAACTTTGCGGTAAGGACCACGGCTTCATGCCGATTGTGGTCAGCGCGGTTTCGCCGGAAGAATTTAATAAGTGGGTCGTCGCGCAGAAGGACAAAGCCAAGGCCGAAGCAGCATCGGCGGCGAACAAGACATTCGCCAAAGAAGAGTTGCTGGAGCGCGGCAAGAAAGTTTACGACGGCACGTGCGCGGCCTGCCATGGCCCGAACGGTGAAGGTGTCGCGACGTTCCCGAAGATGGCTGGTAGTAAGACGGCGACGGGACCGGTGGCGGTGCATATTTCCACCGTTCTAAACGGTCGCCCTGGTACCGCGATGCAGGCGTTCGGCCCGCAGCTGAACGACCTCGACCTCGCGGCGGTCATCACTTATGAACGCAACGCGTTCGGCAACAACACCAGCGACGTGGTCCAACCCGCGCAGGTCAAAGCCGCTCGCAAGTAAGCGCAGAAACGACAGGAGATAAACGATGGCACACGCAGCCGCCCATCATCACGACGAGCATCCCGCTGGCATCATGCGCTGGCTTA
>JAHFQD010000153.1 GCA_023266455.1 Candidatus Muproteobacteria bacterium | reverse complement strand
AGCTTCGGTCCAGGAATCGATCCCGTGCTGAAAAAACACGAAGGCCAAGCGTCGATCGTGATAGTGCCATCGGCGAATCACTCCTCCAGCCGGCTGCTCAAACTCGCGACGCAAGACGAACACGACGCCATGCTCGGCTATGCCATCGAACTGCGCTACCTCACACGCGAACTTGGGCTCGACGAAAAAGATTTTGTATTTCTGCCGGTCGTCGAAGAACTGGCGCTGGTGCCGACACACGTCGGCTGCGCGAAATCCGATCTCGGCAAACGAGTCGTCGCCGCGGTGAATCAGGCATTTGCGGATGAGCGCGTGGTGAAAGAAGATATGGCGGCGTACAAGTTTTGGTTGGACGATCAAGCCGCGGCGCACTACGACCGCTTGCTCGGCAAAAGATAAACGCCGGAATTGTCTCGATAAAATCCGCCGAGCTTGGGTTACTACCGCCCGCTCGCTACCATACGCGCCATGCAAATCTCCGTTCCACTACCGCGACGCGCCCAGAAAGCGCGCCACGAAGAAAATAAGCTCGCCAAACGACTGCGCGGCGCGGTCGGCCGCGCCATCGGCGACTTCAACATGATCGAAGACGGCGACAAGATCATGGTCTGTCTTTCCGGCGGCAAAGACAGTTACGCCCTGCTCGACATTTTATTGTCACTACAAAACAAAGCGCCCGTGCGCTTCGAGTTGATCGCGTACAACCTCGATCAAAAGCAGCCGGACTTTCCGGAACAGGTGTTACCGGAATACCTGAGCAAACTCGGCGTGTCGTTTCATATCGACGCGCAAGATACGTATAGCGTCGTCAAACGCGTGATCCCCGAAGGCAACACCACGTGCGGACTTTGTTCGCGTCTGCGGCGTGGAATCATTTACAACACAGCGAGCAAACTCGGCTGCACCAAGATCGCCCTCGGACATCATCAGGACGATATTCTTGAAACGTTATTCTTGAACCTGTTCCACGGCGGCAGACTCGCGACCATGCCGCCGAAATTGCTCACCGACGATGGTCGCCACATCGTTATCCGTCCGCTGGCCTACTGTCGCGAAGAAGATCTGATCGAATACGCGCAGGTAAAACAATTTCCCATCATCCCTTGCAACTTGTGCGGCTCGCAGCCGAACCTGCAACGCCAAGCGATCAAACAGATGCTCCGGCAATGGGAGAAACTGTACCCGGGACGAATCGAATCTATTTTCCGCTCGCTGCAGAACGTCAAACCGTCTCATCTCGTCGACACCGGTCTATTCGACTTCGTCGGTCTGAAAACCGGAGCACCTACCGCCGGCGAAATCAATCCGGTATTTCCCCCCGATTCGTCCTGTAGCTCGGACGAAACCTTCCTGTAAAAACCCGGACAAATACAGGGTATTGCGCGAATGGGTTCCATCGCCGGCCCGCGGTCGCCATATTCCTTGCCCGATCGCGATAATGGCTGGCAAAATGGCCTTCTGCCGCTGGGGGTCGCCTCCCGCACCCACCGGAGCACGGACCCAAAGTGATCCGTTTGCGCGTTAGCCGGCATTTCCGTTCGCCGTGACTCCAGTCCCGCTTAAGCAATCGCGAGAGGCTGTATTCACTTCAGCAACCGGACTCTACATAGGAGAACCATTGCGTGACCGCTATTCATAAAAATCGTGCCCTCAATAACTGGGTCGAGGAAGTCGCTCGTTACACCAACCCGGATCGCGTTCACTTGTGCGACGGTTCCGACGCCGAGAACGCCGAACTGATCAAACAAATGTTGGCCGACGGTACACTTGAGACGCTGAACCCGGAAACGCATCCCGGGTGTTATCTGCACCGCAGTCATCCTTCCGACGTCGCCCGTACCGAACATCTCACCTTTATCTGTACCGAAAACCAAGCCGACACCGGCCCGAGCAATAATTGGATGGCGCCCGACGAAGCGCGCACGCGCGTGTGGCCGCTATTCGAAAACGCCATGCGCGGACGCACGCTCTACGTCGTGCCGTACCTGATGGGACCGGAATCGTCTCCGTATAGCAAAGTCGGTGTCGAAATCACCGACAGCCCTTATGTCGTCGTCAACATGCGCGTGATGACGCGCATGGGCGAGATCGCGCTTAAGCGCCTCGGCGATTCGGAAGACTTTGTGAAGGGCCTGCACTCGCTCGGCGATCTCGATCCGGAACGGCGCTTCATCTGCCACTTTCCGCAAACGAAAGAAATCTGGAGCGTCGGCTCGGGCTACGGCGGCAACGCGCTACTGTCGAAAAAATGTTTCGCGCTACGCATTGCCAGCACCCAAGGACGAGACGAAGGCTGGCTCGCGGAACATATGTTGATTCTGGGATTGGAAGATCCGCAAGGTCACACCACGTATATCGCCGCCGCGTTCCCGAGCGCTTGTGGCAAAACCAATCTGGCCATGTTGATTCCGCCAGGATCGTTACCCGGTTACAAAGTTTGGACCGTGGGCGACGACATCGCGTGGTTGCGCCCCGGCCCCGACGGCCGTCTGTGGGCGATCAATCCGGAAAACGGTTTCTTCGGCGTTGCGCCGGGCACAAACAAAGAAACCAATCCGAACGCGATGGCGACGATCGCCAAGAACACTATCTTCACCAATGTCGCCATCACCCAAGATCGGCAACCGTGGTGGGAAGGTTTAGGTAAACCACCCGAAGCACTCACCAACTGGCGCGGACAGGCTTACGATCACGCCAGCAACGAACCGGCGGCGCATCCGAATTCACGTTTCACCGCGCCGGCCTCACAATGCCCCGGCATCTCGCCCAAATTCAACGAAGCGCAAGGCGTACCGATTTCCGCCATCATCTTCGGCGGCCGTCGTCCAAGCCTGGTGCCGCTCGCTTACCAAGCGCTCAACTGGCGCCACGGCGTGCTCATGGGCGCGATGTTGTCGAGCGAAACCACCGCCGCCGCCACCGGGAAAACCGGCGTGCTGCGCCGCGACCCGATGGCAATGCTGCCGTTCTGCGGTTACCACATGGGCGACTACCTCGCGCATTGGTTACGCGTCGGCGAGAACTTGTCGCATCCACCAGCGATCTTCAATGTGAACTGGTTCCGGCGTGGCGCTAACAACGAGTTTCTCTGGCCCGGGTACGGTGAAAATATCCGCGTGCTGCGCTGGATCGTCGAACGCACGCGCGGCCAAAGCCGTGCGACCGAAACGCCGATCGGCTACGTACCGACGACCGAGGCTATTGATACGCGCGGGCTCAACGTCTCGAACGCCGTCATACAAGAACTGCTGCGCGTCGACGCCAACGGCTGGAGCACGGAGTTGCGCGACGTCGAAGAGTACCTGCAACGTTTCGGCGATCGATTGCCGTATGCCTTGGAAGAAGAATTGAACAATCTCCAACGGCGCCTGGAAGCTGCTGAACATCGTTCTCCGAGCACACGTATCTCGGCTACGTTGGTGTAAAGCGACATCTAAAACTCTAAAGAGCCAGCTTTACCGCTGGCTCTTTTTTTTGCCCGTGAAAATTATCGAAGGCTCTACTTCGATCTTGAAGAAATTCAAGACTATCCCCATCTTCAGCAATTTCGCGCAAACCATGTCGTCGTCACTCGGTGTGCGCTCACATCACCAACAGCGATTTTGTACGCGATAAAGTACAAACGATTTTTTTACACTACAATTTAGGAATGTGTCGGACACTAAAGAATCATGAATACCGAAACGATCCAGTCTCAGTCCGCCGATAGGGCCCACGATAGCCTCGAACGCTTCGTGTTCGAACATGTACCGATTCACGGACGCATCGTTCATCTCGACGCCACCTGGCGCGCCATCTTAGATAGACGTAATTATCCCGAACCGATTCGCGACGTCTTAGGCGAGCTCATGGCCGCCGCCGCGTTATTAACGGCGACGCTCAAGTTCGACGGTCGTTTGACGATGCAGATTCAAGGCGACGGTCCAGTGAAGTTATTGGTCGTTGAGTGCTCAAGCGAACGCGCCATGCGCGGGCTCGCGCAATGGGACGGCGATATCGTCCCCATGCCGCTCGATCAAATGTTCGGTAACGGACGGCTCGTCATCACCATCGACCCGCAAGGCAAAGAACGCTACCAAGGCATCGTCGAACTCGAAGGCGATAGCATTGCGCAAGCGTTGGAAAAATACTTTGAACGATCTGAACAATTGGACACGCGCCTGTGGTTGGCGGCGGACGAGAGCCAGGCCGCCGGCATGTTGCTGCAACGCCTGCCAGATCAGGAAACGGTCGACGAAGACGCCTGGGACCGCGCCTCACACCTCGGCTCGACGTTGACGCGCGAAGAACTGTTGGCGCTGCCAGCGCGGGACATCTTGCATCGCCTATATAACGAAGACGATATTCGCTTGTTCCAACGTGTACCTGTCAGTTTCCGCTGCTCCTGCACGCGTGCCGGCGTCGAACGCGCGCTGCATATCATGGGCCCCTCGGAAGTCCGCTCGATATTGGTCGAACAAGGTCATGTGGACGTGGATTGCGAGTTCTGCGGCGCCCATTACGAGCTCGACAGCATCGAAATCGAGCAGCTTTTCACGCTGGGCCACACGACCGACGCCGCCCGCACCAAGCATTAAAGCTATTTAATCGCTTCACCTTGCCAGAGCGGACCAGGAATTGCGCTCGAAGCCGCCCACTTAGGGTATAATGCGCGGCCTTTTAGCCCTCTTCCTGGTACCCCTGTCGTGATTCAAAATCTGCGAAATATCGCCATCATCGCCCACGTCGATCATGGCAAAACCACCCTCGTCGACAAATTGTTGCAGCAGTCCGGCACGCTCGACGCCCGCAAAGACATGGGTACCTGCGTCATGGACTCGAACGCGCTCGAGAAAGAACGCGGCATCACGATCCTGGCCAAGAACACCTCCATTCGCTGGCGCGACTACCGCGTTAACATCGTCGATACGCCGGGCCACGCCGACTTCGGCGGCGAAGTCGAACGCGTGTTGTCGATGGTGGACTCCGTGCTGTTACTAGTCGACGCCGTCGACGGCCCCATGCCGCAAACGCGCTTCGTTACACGCAAAGCGTTCTCGCACGGCCTGCGCCCGATCGTGGTCATCAATAAAATCGACCGCCCCGGTGCGCGCCCGAATTGGGTGCTCGATCAAACCTTCGATCTCTTCGACCGCCTCGGCGCCACCGAAGAACAACTCGACTTCCCCGTGGTCTATGCCTCCGCGCTGCAAGGTTACGCCGGACTCACGCCAGACGTGCGCGAAGGCGACATGACCGCCTT
>JAHFQD010000005.1 GCA_023266455.1 Candidatus Muproteobacteria bacterium | reverse complement strand
TTCCTAATGACGGTGTTCAACGTGCGACTCGGTTGGTGGCTCGGTAATCCGCGGCACAAATGGACCTGGCGCAAAGACGGGCCGCGTTTCGGTATCTATTACTTGTCGTGCGAACTGTTGCAACTGACGAACGACAACAGCAGCTACGTTTATCTCTCCGACGGCGGTCATTTCGAAAATCTCGGTTTGTACGAACTGGTGCGCCGCCGCTGTCGTTTTATTTTGTCGTGCGACGCCGACGAGGATCAGGAAATGACGTTCGGCGATCTCGGTAACGCCATCGAAAAAATCCGCGCGGACTTCGGTATCGATATCGACATCGACGTTAAATTAATTCGCCCGAAAGGGGACGACCGTTATAGCAGTTGGTATTGCGCGGTCGGTAAAATTGAGTACAGCCAAATCGACGAAGGTGCGGAAGACGGATTGTTGGTTTACATTAAACCCGCGTTTACCGAAGGCGTGCCGACGGATGTGGCGGCGTATCGCGCCTGTCACCCGGAGTTCCCGCACCAGAGCACGGCGGATCAATGGTTCGACGAATCGCAATTCGAAAGCTATCGTAAGCTCGGCGAATACGTGGTCGGCAAAGTGTTGAAGGACTTCGAAAAAATGAAAAACCCAACGCCGGAAAAACTTTTTCTCGCCATTGAAAAAGCGTTTCGGCACCAAGCCGACGCCTCGTCGGGGTCGGCGCAGACCATGGTTGCGCCGGCGGCGCATCGCCGTCGGACGCGAGAAGAGCTGTGAGGTGAATCGTGGCGCAGATAAGAACGGTCGAGACCACACGCGGGCTTGAGTGGATCAAACAGGGTTGGCGTTATTTCATGCGCCAACCGAAGACCTGGTTGGGGATCGGATCGACGTTCATGGTGGCGTTTATTATCGCCATCTTGATTCCGGTAATCGGCTCGTTGTTGGCATCGGTGGTGGCGCCTGTGTTCGTCTCCGGCATGATGTTCGCCGCCCGCGAGCTGGAAGCCGGCCGCGCCATCGAATTCGGCTATCTACTGCGCGGCTTCAACGAACCGAAGACGATGAACAAATTGTTTACGCTCGGCGGCATTCTCGTCGCCGGTTCGTTCGTCAGCATGATGATCGGGCTCTTGATCGTCGGCGGGGCGATACTGTCGGCGTCGTCGACCAGCGTGTCGCCGGTGTCGTTAATCGTGACGAGCGCCAGTGGCTTGTTAGCCTTGTTGCTGATGTTGACCGTGCAACTGGCGACGACGATGGCAGTGGTTTTCGCGATTCCGTTGGTGACGTTCGAGGACGCGCCGGTTGGCGACGCGGTGCGCGCGAGTTTCGACGCTTGTGTGCGCAACACGATGCCATTTTTAGTTTTCGGTCTGTTCTATACCGTGTTGGGAATCGTGGCTGCCGTTCTTTTCGGTCTGTTGTTCGCCATCTTTGGATTTCTCGGCGTACTGTTGGCGATCGCCTCGTCCGGCCTCATCGGCGCCGTATCGGTTTGCATGATCTATGCGAGTTATCGCGATTGCTTCATCACCGCACGCCCCGGCGCTTGAAAATCTCAATTTAAGCCATTTTTGCGGTTTCTAATCGTTTGTCGTTTCTCCCACATCCGGCACACGCGCGTCTGCGTAGTAATTAGAGGTTGTCGCCTCGTCCTTTTCTCGAATCCTTCCGCGTTCGCGCTGGAGGTCATGGAAGGGAAAAGTCGTGTGAGAGATTTTTAAATCATGAATCAAGCCATGACGATCCTGTCGTTTCCTTCCACTCGGGCGGCGCGTTATGCTCCGCGGGTGGAAACGGAAAAAACCAAACGACCTATCGTGCAAGACGCGGAAGAAGATCTGCGTCCGGTACTCGACGCCATCGTGCGCCGGGATCAGACAGCGTTCGCGCGATTGTACGACCTGACGTCCGGGCGCGTTTATGGGTTGGCGCTACGCATTCTTGGCCGCCGCGACGCGGCCGAAGAAGTGGTCTCCGACGCCTATTTGCAAATCTGGCAACAGGCGGCCCGCTACGACGCCAGCCGCGGCGTGCCCTTGGCGTGGATGCTGACCATCGCCCGTTCACGCGCGCTCGATTATCTGCGCCGCCGCGACGAGGCGCAGCCGCATCCCGATCCCACCGTGTTACAGCCGGAAGCCGTAACGACGGAAAGTGCGATGGATATTCTGATCGCGCTCGATAATGCCTCGGCGTTGCACGATGCCATCGCCACCTTGCCGAGCAACGCGCGTCAGTTATTGGGCTTGGCGTTTTTTCGCGGACTCAGCCATCAAGAGATCGCGACGCACACCGGCATGCCGCTTGGCACGGTGAAGACGATATTGCGCAATGCCTTGCAGGCGCTGCGTCCATGTTTGGTCGATAAATCGATCGGCTTGGAGGAGTTCGGATGAAATCGCGCCGCCCGCCGTTCGACGACAGACTCGCCCCCGACGTTGACGACGCCTTACTCGGTGCCGTCGCGCCGGTGGCGCCACCTTCGGCACTGCGCGCACGCGTGCTCGAACGTGTGCGGTTAGACGCCGACGTGGAAGAAAGCGATTGGCGTTTCGTCGCACCCGGCATGAAAGTGAAGACGCTGTTCCAAGATAAAACTGCCGGCATGGTGTCGTTCTTGTTGCGCGCCGATGCTGGCGCTTCCATGCCGCCGCACGTGCATCACGCGTTCGAAGAATGTTTGGTGCTCGAAGGTGAATTTATTCTCGGCGACCGCGTGCTACAACCCGGTGATTTCGAACTTGGCCGTCCCGGCGAGCAGCATCCTATGTCGAGCACGCGTACCGGCGTATTGGTCTACCTTCGCGGCGCGATGGAAGATTATCCGTTCGCTTGTTTGTAGGGCATTTACGAGAAAACAAAAGCAGGGGCGAGAACCGAACCGCTATTCTCGCCCCGTCGGATTTATTGACTGCAGGCCGGTAAGTACGCTTTTTCCTTCCATAAGCCGTACGACGCCACGAACACCGTTTGGTTCTCATGCACTTTGCGGAACATCGGGTCCTGCGCGTCTTTCTCGTCCATAACTTCTTTGGCTTTGCGTTCGAATTGCTGCATCACCGACGCCGGGAAGCGGCGGAGTTGTACGCCTTGCGCTTTGAGTCGGGTCAACGCTGGCGCTTGTGCGGCTTCGCCGCGTGCGATCGAGCGCATGGTGGCCGCCATGCAAGTGGATTCGATCGCCGCTTTTTGCGATGCGCCGAGTTTGTCCCATAACTCTTTGTTTACAATCAAATGCATCGCGTTGTAAGGCTGGTGCCAACCGGGCAGGTAGTAATTTTTTAATATTTTTTGAAAACCGATTAACTCGTCGATCGCGGGCATGGAATATTCTGTGGCGTCGAGCGTGCCTTTTTCGAGCGCCGGATAGATTTCATTACCGGCCAACGGCACGACGGTGGCGCCGAGGCGTTTCAGCACTTCGCCGCCGAGTCCGGCATAACGCACGCGCAAGCCTTTGAGCTGGTCGACGCTTTTAATTTCTTCGCGGAACCAACCGGCACCTTCCGGTCCGGTGAGCCCGCATAACATCGGCACGATGTTATGCGGCGCGTACACCTGTTCCGCCAAGCGTGAACCGCCGAAGTCGTACCACCAGGCCATATAAGCCATCGGATCAAGGCCGAAAGGCACCGAGCCGAACAACGCACCCGCCGGAATTTTGTCTTGATCGTAAACCAGCGAGGTATATCCAGCTTCGAAGGTTTTGTTCTTTACCGATTCCAAGATTTTCAGCGGCGGAACCAATTTGCCAGGCTCGTAAGCGCGGATCACGATATTGCCACTGCTCGACGCCTCGAGTCGTTCGGAAAACCACGGTGCGGTGTCGCCGAGCGCGGGCCAGGTGAATGCGAACGCCGTCGGCATTTTCCAGTCGATTTTTTGTTCGCCGGCGGAAAAAGCGCCGCTCGATGACAGCAGAGAGAGAGCAACCAGCAGAGAACGCGCGAACTTGTGCATAAGGCCTTCCTTTGGGAATTAGAATTCGAGCATAGTGCATCGAACACGGCCGTGCCCGCAGCGGACGCAATTACTTAGGGTAAATCACCGGTGCGAAACCGCCGCCAGGCGTGCGGAAGTTTGTGGTCTGTCCTTGATACAGCCGCGCGGCGAGCAGTTGAACCTCGTTTTGATAGACGTAACAGCGCAAATCGAATTTGAACGGCGGTAAATCGCTGTGCGATTGCACACGTTCTGCCGGTTCGACGCGTTCTTGTGCGATATAGCCGCCGCGGGCGATTTCTTCGAACACGCGTTTTGTTAGCTTATCGCCGCGATACGCGGCGCGACCGCCAAAGCCGCCGAAGGGTTTGAAAAACCAACGCCGTCGCTCGTTCCAAAAGACGTCTGCGTTCTCCGGCGTGACGATTAGCGCGTGCGGTACGCCTTGCCGAAGTGTGGAAACCGTTTCTTCCGGGACACCGAGCGACGTGAGAAATTCTTGATCGCTTAGCGAGACGAGATTGCGTTTGTCCGCGTACAGCGCGTGCGCCCGTGGATGTGGCGTGAGCGCGACGGCGCGATGTAGATAGGCCGCGCGCAATGCCGCGTGGCGTGGTTCGGAGAGGGAAAAATCGGTGAGCCGGTTGTAAACCAGATCGATCGGCCGATCGCCGAGAAACAATCGGCCGTCGCGCCATGTCAATGCAGTCGGGTCAGCGATCACCGCTTCCAGACCACGACGTTTGAACAGCGCTTCGAATAATAAAAACTCCGGGTACAAGTACTGCGATGCGGGATCGTCGTCGACGATAGCGACGGTTTTCAATGGCGCCGCGCCGCGTTGCGCTTGCCACTCCCGATGCAACATGTCGACGAAAACGTCGTCGAGTGTCGCCGTATCGGGGGTGCCGATCGCCATGTGGTCGGCGTCCGTGCAACAAGCGCGCGTGGCGCGCGCTAGCACGACGTTCAGCAGTGCACCGCCGGCGTTGGTGTTGATTTCGATCAGCTTCGGACCTTGCGCGCCGAGATGGAAGTCGTATCCCATGAACGCGCCGGGCGACACGGGGTCGAAGCGGGCGATGGAATCCGTTACCGCTAGCGCGCGTTGTCGATACCCGTCGACAGCCACGACTTGTTCGACGGCGTCGATGATGGCGCGCATTCGCTCTACATCGGTGCGCGAAATAAATACCGCCATGCTCGAGAAAAGATGCGGATGGCTGACGGCCAGTGCATCGTAGTAACCGGCTTGTCCAAGATAAGTTTTAATTTCGTTCCCAAGCGCGGCGGCGTCGAGACTGACGCAGTGGCAATCGCGGTTGAGCGCGTTTGGAAAGTCGGCGTCGTGTATGGGGATGTGGGAAGATGGCATCGCTGATAAGTTTAGCGGAGACGTCAAGACGTTCCGAGCGCGAGCAAATTGGGCTATACCGTAATGACAGGATTCAACGATTTCCCACGAAAAACTATGCAACGACTAATCGCCGCTGTCGCGTTCGCTATGTGTTGTCTCAGTGTTTCCGCGTTTGCGGCGACAGAAATGGAAATCGTCGTCGGCGCCTGCTCGGTTTTGAGCGGTCCCAACGCTCGCACCGGGCGCGAACAATTACGCGGCGTCGAGCTTTGGATCGACGAGACCAACACCCATGGCGGATTGCTCGGGAAGAAGTTGAAGCTCGTGCAATGCGATGACAACGCCAATCCCGAGACCAGCATGCGTCTTTATGAACAGTTGATCGTTCAAGACAAGGCGGATTTTTTAATCGGCTCTTATGGGATCGAGGTCGCGTTTGCCGCCGCCGCGGTGGCGAATCGTTACGCCAAGCCGATCATCGTGCCTGGCCCGGCGCCAGAGGATTTGTGGAACAAGGGTTATCGAAACGTTTTCGGTTTGTCGACGCCCGCTACGAGTTACATGAGCGACGTGCTGGAGTTTGCCAGGCGTAAGGATTTGCGGCGCATCGCGATCGTCTATCAGGATTCAGCGTTCCCGCGCGAGTTGGCGTCGGGCATCAAAGCCAAGGCGGCAGCGCTCGGGTTGCGCGTGGTGTTGGAACAAACCTATGAGAAGGAAGCGGCCGATTTCGCACCGGTTATCGCGAAGTTGAAGATTAAGCACCCGGACGTGATCATCGTTGGATCGTACGTGCCGGATTCGATCGCATTCCTGCGTCAGCTGAAAGAACAAAAAATATGGGCGCGCATCATCGCTTTTACCGGCGGCGCGAGTTCATCGGAGTTCGGCAACACCTTAGTGCTCGACGCCGAAGGCGTGCTCGGTGGCACACCGTGGGAGCCGATGCTCAAAACCAACGGCGTAGCCGATTTCGTGCGCCGCTTCAAAACCAAATATGGTTATGAACCGACTTATCTGGCGGCCGCCGGTTACGGCGCTGGGCAATTGTTGGAGGCGGCGGCGAAACGCGCCGGGTCGGTGGAAGCGGATCGGCTGCGTCGAGCGTTATCCGAACTCGATACATCGACGGTGTTCGGACGCTATAAGGTCGACGCGAACGGGCGCCAAGTGGGTAAACCGAGTCTCATCGTGCAATGGATCAACGGCGAACGCGAGTTGGTACTGCCGGACGACGTGGCTACGTCTAAAATTGCTTATCCGTTCAAAGACTGGGGCCGGCGTTAGAACGGCAGCGTCACGTTCGGCCGCGCCGAATGCAGTAACTCTCGGAATTGAGTTTTAATCCGTTCCAATGCCTGCACATTGTCGCCTTCAAAACGAAAAACCAAAACCGGCGTCGTATTCGAGGCGCGCACTAATCCAAAACCATCCGTAAAATCTGCGCGCAAGCCGTCAATGGTGGTGACGTTGGCATCGGCGAAGTGCGCCTTAGCCACGAGTTCTTTGATGAGCGCGTAATGCTCGCCTTCGGCGAGTTTAAGCTGCAGCTCCGGCGTGTTCACCGTGTTAGGTAACGAGCGGAAGATTTCGCCGGTGGAACGCTTATCGTTCGATAGCAATTCCAATAATCTGGCGGCGGAGTACACGCCGTCGTCGAAACCGTACCAGCGTTCTTTGAAGAAGATATGGCCACTCATTTCACCGGCCAACAGCGCGCCGGTTTCTTTCAACTTGGCTTTGACTAACGAGTGACCCGTGCGCCACATGATCGGTTCGCCGCCGGCCTTTTTGATTTCTTCGCCGAGCAGCCGCGAGCATTTCACGTCGTAAATGATCTTGCCGCCGGGATGACGCGACAGCACGTCGCGCGAGTACAGCATCATTTGTCGATCGGCCCAGATAATTTCGCCGTCGGGCGAAATCACGCCGATGCGATCGGCGTCGCCGTCGAACGCCAGACCGAGGTCGAGCTTTTTTTCTTTAACGGCCGCGATCAAGTCCTGCAGATTTTCCGGATTACTCGGATCGGGATGGTGATTCGGGAAGTTGCCGTCAACGTCGCAATAGAGTTCGGTGACCTCGCAGCCTAAGCGCTTCATCAATTCAGGCGCGGTGTCGCCGCCGACGCCGTTACCGCAGTCGATGGCGATGCGCAGTTTCCGTCCGAGCTTCACATCCGACAAGATCCGTTCGATATAAGCGCTGCGCACCGCCGTGCGCGTCACCTTGCCGGTGCCGTGCGTGAGCCGGTCTTCCACGAGACGGCGTCGCAGATTTTGAATGGTTTCGCCGGACAGCGTTTCGCCGCCGATAACCATTTTGAGTCCGTTGTATTCCGGCGGATTGTGGCTGCCGGTGACGGCGATGCCGGTGGCGGTGCCGAGATGAAAGGTGGCGAAGTACACCACCGGTGTCGGTGCCTGATCGATGTCGATGACGTCGCAACCGGCGGCGTTGAGTCCGCGCGCCAAGGCGGCGATGAGGTCTGGTCCGGAAAGCCGGCCGTCGCGGCCAACGACGAATGTTTTCTGTCCGCGGTCGCACGCTTCGCTGCCGATGGCGTGACCGATACGTTGCACGGTTTCCGGCGTCAGCGTTTTACCGACGATACCGCGGATATCGTAAGCCTTAAATATTTCCGGCGCGGGGACGATTTTAGAGGTGACTTCAGGGGAGGGCGTGACGGACATAGCAGCGAAGACCGATTTTGGATCGGCGAAGTGTAAAGCATCTCGGGGGATCGGCCAACGCTAGCTATTGATGATAGGTCGCACGTCCGGCGCGCCGGTGTCGGGGTCGTACACGATGGTGCAGTTGCGTCCGGCTTCTTTCGCACGCAGCATCGCCTGATCGGCGCGCCACAGCACTTCGTCGGGTTTGGTATCGGAACTGTGCAGCGAACTCAGGCCGCCGGTCCAACGCATTTGATGCATGATCCCGGGCTTGAGTTCCACTTCGCGCGGTAGCGACCGCCGCAGTCGGTCCGCGAGTTCGCGCGCTTTTTTGAGCGACAAGTAGGTGTAGATAACGCAAAATTCGTCGCCGCCGAGACGTGCCAGAATATCGGTGGCGCGCACGTGATCGCGCAGGCAAGCGGCGAACTTGACGATCATGGCGTCGCCGGCGTCGTGACCGTGTTGGTCGTTTACTTGTTTGAATTTATCCAAGTCGATCAGTAGCACGGTGGAGATGCCGTGCGCTTTTGAGTTGTCGAACAATTCTTTCAAGCGCATTTCGAGATGACGTCGGTTGCTGAGTTGCGACAGGTGATCGATTAAGCCCATACCTCTGAGCCGTTTCTTTTCTTCTAACATCGCCATGCCCCAGCGGCGTAGGTAACGTTGCGCGGCGGAGAAGTCGACGAGCTTGAACGGATAACTGGGGCGTACGGTGCCGCTGCGGACGTCTTTGAACATGCGAACCAAAGAATGAATGTCGTGGCGCACGGAAGTGAAAACGAATCGCCATATCCAGATATTGATCGCGATAATGCCGATGAGCGCGAGCAAGATGAGCGCGACATACAAGCGCACGCCCGGACCGGTGTAATAGGTGGGATCAGTCAGGATGCCGAGTATGAGATAGCCGAATCCGAACACGACGAGCGTGCAGGCGACCGTGCCGGCAAACGCCGCTAGATAAGCTTTACGTAATGATCGTAAACGCGCCATGAACTGGCAGTACCCCTGTTCTCGCTGCGCTTCGTTGTTCTTTAAGCGTAACCGTGCGCTCCCGGATTGCTATGGCGCACATACTTATGTCTTTGTTCACACAGGAAAACATGCACGATAAGTGCCATCCGGCGTCACCACCGGACGGCTAAAACCTATGTAAAGCGGACTATTTCCGACCGGTATGACCAAAGCCGCCGGCGCCGCGCGCGCTGGGGCTGAATTGATCGACGATTTTGAAGTTGGCGAGCACCACCGGAACGATGACCATCTGCGCGATGCGATCGCCCGGTTCGATGGTGAACGACGCGTGGCCGCGGTTCCACACCGAGATGAAAATCTGTCCTTGGTAATCCGAGTCGATCAGACCGACGAGGTTGCCGAGCACGATGCCGTGTTTATGGCCCAAGCCTGAGCGCGGCAAGATCATCGCCGCGAGATGACGGTCGTCGATATGCAGCGCGATGCCGCTCGGAACCAAATGCGTTTCGCCAGGGGCGATGTGCAAATGTTCGTCGATGCACGCGTACAAATCCATGCCGGCCGAGCCGTCGGTGGCGTACGCCGGCAGCGGAAATTCTTTACCGATGCGCTTGTCGAGGATTCTTAATTCGATGTCCCGCATGTATTGCCTCAGCGATGTGATGAATGAGCGCACGCGCCAACGTGCGTTTGTTGCCAGCGGGGAGTTCGATCACGCGCTCGCGCTCGATGAGGGTCAATTGATTCTCATCCGATTCGAATCCACTACCCGGTAGACCGACGCGATTAGCGGCGATCAAATCCAAATTCTTTTTTTCCAATTTGGCGCGCGCGTTCGCGACCACGTCGTCGGTTTCGGCGGCGAAGCCGACGGTGAACGGACGCCGCGCGAGTTTGGCGACGCTTTCCAAGATGTCGGGATTGCGTATCAACTCGAGCGTCATGCGCTCGGCGTTTTTTTTGATCTTGTTCGATTGCGGCGCGGCCACCCGATAATCCGCGACCGCGGCGACGCCGATGAAGATATCCGCCGCGCCGATGTGCGCATGCACCGTGTCGTACATCTCCTGCGCGCTCGTGACGTGAATTGCGGTGACGCGTTCGGGATCGGGTAGGGCGGTAGGCCCAGCGATCAAAATGACGTTCGCGCCGGCTTCGATCGCGGCGACGGCGACGGCGTAGCCCATCTTGCCAGAACTCTTATTAGTAATGGCGCGCACCGGATCGATCGCTTCCCAGGTTGGGCCGGCGGTGACGACGACGGTTAATCCGTCGAGTCCACGGCTTTTAAACAATTCCGTGGCTAACTCCACCAACTGCGTTGGTTCGAACATGCGGCCGAGGCCGATGTCGCCGCAGGCCTGCGAACCTTCGCCGGGCCCGAAAACGTGCACGCCGCGTTTGCGCAATGTCGCCAAATTTTCTTGCGTGGCGGCGTTGGACCACATCTGCTGATTCATCGCTGGCGCGACGGCCACCGGCGCCGCCGTCGCCAGGCAAACCGCCGATAGCAAATCGTCGGCGCGGCCTTGCGTCAAACGTGCGATGAAATTCGCGCTCGCCGGCGCTACGAGCACTAGATCGCTCCAGCGCGCGAGATCGATATGGCCCATACCGGCTTCGGCGTCGGTGTCGAGCAATTCTTGATAAACCGGATGACCGCTGACGGCCTGCATGGTCAGCGGCGTAATGAATTCTGTCGCCGAACGTGTCATGACGACGCGCACTTCTGCGCCGGCGTCGCGCAGACGGCGCACGAGATCGGCGCTTTTGTACGCCGCGATGCCGCCGCTCACGCCGAGCAGAACGCGTTTATTTGTCAATGTCACCATGTGTTAGAGTTTACCGGCCTCGTTATATCGGACACAACGAACAGGGGGTTGACTTGTCTCTCAAGCATATCAAGCATTGGCCGGTGCATGAGCGGCCACGGGAAAAGCTATTGCATCGCGGGCCGGAAGCCCTGTCCGACGCCGAGTTACTGGCTATTTTTTTGCGCACCGGCGTGCAAGGGAAAACCGCGGTAGACATCGGGCGCGATTTGATCTCACGCTTCGGCGGCTTGCGGTCGTTGCTGACGGCATCGCGCGAAGAGGTGTGTCGCGAACGCGGATTGGGCGAAGTGAAGTTCGTCATGTTGCAGGCGGCGCTGGAAATCGGACGCCGGCATCTTGCGGAAAAGCTCCAGCGCGGAACCCTGTTGGAATCCGCCGACGATACCCGTCGCTACTTACAGGCGCAGCTGCGCGATCGGCAACACGAAGTGTTTTGTTGTTTGTTTCTCGACACCCGCCATCGGGTGTTGGCCTTCGAAGAAATGTTTCAAGGAACGCTCAACGGTACCGCAGTGTATCCGCGCGAGATCGTCAAGCGCGCTATGTATCACAACGCCGCGGCGGTGATCTTAGTGCACAACCATCCCTCCGGTATCGCCGAGCCCAGCCGTCAAGACGAGACGTTGACGGAGCGTCTGCAAGAGGCGTTGGGAATGTTAGAAGTACAATTACTCGATCACTTCGTCGTCGGCGACGGCGAAGTGATTTCGTTCAGCGAGCGTGGATTGATTTAGTCGTTCGCCGAACCGGCGCCGCGATAACGTTTCGATTGCTCCAGCGCTTGTTCTGCGGCTTCAAGCAACTCGTTCGCTTTCTCGAACGGCCGCATCGTCGCGATGCCGATGGAAATCGCCACCGGCGGCAGAATGCTGCCGTCTTTCATTTCTAGCAATATCTCCGCCGCGCCTTCGCGTAAACGATTGGCCGCCGCTTGCGCACCGGCCTCGTTGCACTCCGGCAAGATCATAGCGAACACGCCGCCTTCCATGCGCGCCGCGATGTCGGTCGGGCGCAATCGGTTCTGAATCATTTGCGCCACGGTATAAATCGCGTGATCGCCAGCGGTACGACCGAATTCTTTATTGAGACGGCGCAGCGAATCGATTTCCACCATCATCACCGCCAGCGGTTTTTTGTTCATCGAACTGCGCAGCAATTGCCGACGCAGCAGTTCTTCGAGTGCGCGGCGATTGTATAAACCGGTAACGGTGTCGACTTTCGTCTGACGCCGATATTGTTCGCGCAGTCGCACGCCTTCGGCGACGAGCGAGTTATTGGCGCGCATACGTTCTACGACCATGAGTAACATGTTGCGTGCGATGGCGTGTTCGGCGTAGACCAAAGACCAGAAGACCTCTTGTTCGATTACTAGTAGTTTGCTCGGCGCGTCGGCGATAACGTATGCCGACGTCGGCTTTTCGCCGATGAGCGACATCTCGCCCACGGCCTCACCGGTTTCGATGAACTGAACCGGATCGCTCCATGGTGAATCGAGATGGACGCGCAGGCGGCCGTTTAGAACCAAGTACAGCGCTTGGTTGGTGACATCCGGCATGATCAGGACTTCTTCTTTAGATAAGACTTGTACCGAACACTCCTGCAGCAAGTCGGCCGCGGTTTTTAAATCCGCGTTCGCGAGCAGCCGTAGTTCGGCCAGATCTTCCGGCTTGACGATGTGTTTGGTTTTTGTACGCGGTAATTCGGCATTCATATAGTTATGTCCCAGCTTCCCCGTAGGGAATAACAAGCAAAAAAAGTGCTAGAACGAGGGGGGTAAAATAGGGGGGTGGAAATCCCCATGTATTTCAAGGGAAATTAGCCGACGCCCAGAATGAAAAATCGATATTTTTTTTAAGGAAGTGATAAAACGTGACCAGGTAGGGCTATCCAGCCCGCGTCTTATTTGATATAAAAGCCGCCTTTTTACGGCCAAGACTATGTCGGGCCCTATTCAGCAGGGGATTTTCAATGTCCAGAGTCTGTCAGGTTACCGGTAAGCGCGTGCGCATGGGCAATAACGTCTCGCATGCCAATAACAAGACTCGTCGTCGTTTTCTGCCGAATCTCCAATACCGCAAATTGTGGGTGGAGAGCGAGAAGCGTTGGGTGCGTCTGCGCCTGACGAATCACGCGCTGCGGACCGTCGACAAGAAAGGTATCGACGTGGTGCTTGCTGAAATGCGCGCCCGCGGCGAAAAAATTTAATTAAAGGAGGCTGACCATGGCCAAAGCAGCCCGTGAAAAGATCAAACTTGTGTCCAGCGCAGGTACCGGACACTTCTACACCACGACTAAGAATAAGCGCACCATGCCGGACAAGCTCGAGATCCAGAAGTTCGATCCGGTTGTTCGCAAGCATGTCGCGTACAAAGAATCAAAAATTAAATAAGCATTCCCTCCCCCATAAATAGAAAAATTAAACCCGGCGCTGCCGGGTTTTCTTTTTCTTAGGGGTTCAACAGTTTTACCGTGTCGTAAGCGAACTTCGCGATAATCACCGTCGTCACCGCTAAAAAAAGCCGGCGAATAAAGGGCGCGCCGCGCGTGATGGCGATATGACTGCCGATGAACGAACCGCTGAGATTGCACGCGGCCATTACCAGGCCCGCGGCCCATAAAATATTTCCCGTCGGCAGGAAGTACAGCAGCGCCGCGAAGTTGGTCGCGGTGTTGACGACCTTGGCGCTCGCCGAGGCGCTTAGAAAGCTAAATCCAAATACACGTACGAAAATAAAAATCAGAAAAGTACCGGCGCCGGGTCCGAAGAAGCCGTCGTAAAAACCAAGCGCGGCGCCGGTGCCGAAACCGAACCATTTTTCTTTGGATTTCGTCAACCGCGGCGCGTGGTGTTTACCGAAATCTTTTTTCACGAAGGTGTAGACGGCGACGACGATCAACAATATCAACACCAGCGGTCGTATTACTTCCTTCGGAAAATAACTGACGGCGCCGGCGCCGAGAAACGAAAATACCAACGCGCTCGCCATCGCGGGTAACAACATCGACCACGGTAAACGGATACCGCGACGATAACGCAGTGTTGCCGCGCTGGTGCCGAAGATGCTGGAAAATTTGTTGGTGCCGAACAGTACCGCGGGCGTGGCTTGCGGATAGAAAGTGAATAAGCTGGGTACTTGGATAAGCCCGCCGCCACCGACAACAGCGTCAATAAATCCGGCGAAAAAAGCGAGCACCGCGAGTGGAATGAGTTCCAAGAGCTTCTTCCTTAGCGCGCGGATTGTACTCGAAAAGCGGTTAAAACATCGTGTCCGATGTCGCGATGATTATGCGGAATCCTTTTTGTCGGCGACGGGTTGACTATGTACAACACGCTGATTTTCTGCCATATATACTTGTAAGAGAATCGCTTAAGCAGGTTGGGGCGTGTACTCTCTAAGCCAACAAGTGTTAAGGACCGATGCCGCCGGAATGCCACTCGAATGGGTGGATTACCGCGAGGCCGTGCGAATTTATTATCTCGAACAGGTCGCCTATAGCTACGGCTCGGTGATCTACGAAGTTCACGGCGGGTATAACGCATATACCAAAAGCCGTTCCATCATCACCGTCAATTCCATCATTGCTACACGCGGCGATAGTCACGCGGCACTGAAGGCGCGCGCGTATTACGTCCCGCCGCTAAACAATCAAACGCTGTTCGCGCGCGACACGCACTTATGCATGTACTGCGGCGATCAGTTTCCCGCGCGCGGTTTGTCGCGCGATCACATCATTCCGCTTTCTCGGGGTGGAAAAGACACGTGGACCAACGTCGTCACAGCGTGCAAACGTTGCAACAATCGCAAGGCCGGCCAGACGCCAGAGCAAGCGGGAATGGAACTGATCGCGGTGCCGTTCACACCGACGCACGCCGAATATATTTATCTACAAGGTAAGCGAGTGCTTGCCGATCAAATGGAGTTTCTGCTGGCGCATTTCCCACGCCACAGTCCGCTGCACCAACGCTTATCGCGCTTGATCTAGTTGCTGCTAACTTTCTTCACCGCGACGTCGCCTTCAACGGTTGTGAGCACATCGTTCTTGAACGTCAGCGTAATATGGCGTGTTTCCAGCGTTTTATCGGTGCTTCGGCGTAGCGAGTAAAAATAATCCCATCGATCGGCGTGGAACGGATCGGCAATGAGCGGTGTTCCCATCAGAAAGCGCACTTGCGCGCGCGTCATGCCGGGACGCAACTGATCCACCGTTTCTTGCGTGATGATATTTCCTTGGCCGATTTCCATGTGGTAGGGGCGAATGCAACCGCTGAGCAGCAATACGGCGCAGATCGCAACGAGGGGGCGCAACGTCATTTTGGATTAACCGGCGGGTGATTTAGACTTGGCAAAATCTTAACTCAGGATGAAGGACCGGTATACCCCTCGATATGTCGCCACGCGCTCCAACACATGAACCCGACGATCTCAAGAAGGCCGGTCTTAAAGCGACGCTGCCGCGCTTAAAAATCCTTCGCATTCTCGAAGACTCCGCGGATCACCATCTCACCGCCGAAGATGTGTATCGGCAATTACTCTCTGCCGGCGAAGATGTCGGATTAGCGACGGTGTATCGCGTGCTCACGCAGTTCGAAGCCGCCGGTTTAGTCATGCGGCACAACTTCGAAGGCGGTCGCGCGGTGTTCGAAATTAATCACGGCACGCATCACGATCACATGGTGTGCTTGGAGTGCGGCCGCGTGTTCGAGTTCGTCGACGATGCGATCGAAGAGCGTCAACGGCGAGTCGCTGAGAAAGCCGGCTTCACCGTCGACGCGCATCAGTTGTATATGTATGGCGTGTGCGAAGGGATGAAGAAGCACAGTAAGTGTTCGAAGAAATAATTCAGTTTTTTTTCATCAGCAATCCCGCCGCCGCGGCTGCCGTTAACGCCAGCGTCCACACGACAACAGCCCCGGTGGGCAAATCGGCGATCGACGACAACACAATTCCCGTCGCGTAACCGATCAAGCCGACACCGTAACCCATCATCGTCCCGCGCGTGCCAGAGAGACGGCGCGTCGCCAGCGCCGGCAGAATGAGACTGGCGAAGACCAAATACACGCCGACGAGTTGCACCGAAATCGTCACCGTCACCGCGAACAACAAGTAGAAACCTGTTCCCTTCATCCATCGCGCCGCGCCGAACCATAACGCGAGTACGCCGGCGTAGAGAAATCCAGCCGCGATCAGTTCCGTCGGCGATACCCAAAGAATTTGACCGACTAGCAAATCTTTTAAATGTTCGCCGCCGTGCGGGTTACCGGCGAGCAACAGCAACGCCGCGCTCGCCGAAAGCACGAACACCGCGCCGATCAACGCTTCTTGGATTTCCGGCCAGCGTTTTTGCGTGACGTTGAACAACACCGCGGCTGTCAGTGCCGCTGCCATCGCACAGATTTGTACGACGAACCCGTTCGGTTCGTCATCGTATAGATGCGCCGCGATGACGCCGAGACCGGCGATCTGCGCCACCGCGAGGTCGATGAAAATAATCCCGCGGCGCAATACGTCGCGCCCCAGTGGTACATGCGTCGCCAGCACCAACAGCCCGGCGATGAACGCCGGGCCCAAGATGTTGAAATCGATCACGAGGTTTTTCATGTCGATGCACCCATTAGCAACGCGATGGTTTCATCGAAGAGCGTGAACAAATCCGTCGCCACCGGCGTGCCGCCAACCGTATAGGGCAAGAGCACGGCGTGCGTTCCGGTTTCACGCGCGAGCCACTCAGACGGTCGTGGATCTTCGAAAGGCGAGCGGATCACTGCGCGCGCCGGAGCGCGAGCAAGCGCATCTTTCAACGTTGCAAGATGGCTCGCCGTCGGCGGCACGCCAGGTTTTGGTTCGAGTGTGCCGGCGTCTTGGATGCCGAGCCAGTCGTAGAGATAAACCCATTCGCGATGATGCGAAGCGAACCGCACGCCCTTGAGCGGTTCCGCTTTCGCGCTCCAGGCTTGTATGGCCTGCTGCCAGCGCTTGGCGAACGCGTCTTGCCGCGTCTGGTACGCCGCCGCGTTTGGCGGATCGATTTGCGCCAGTCGTTCCGCTAGCTTCGACGCCACGATCGCGATGCGTCGCGGGTCCGTGTGGATATGCGGATTGCCGGCGGCGTGGATATCGCCCATTGAGCGATCGACTTGCTGCGGAATTTCCAGACGCTCGACGAAACTTGCGGCTTCGAAATACCCCGGTTGATTCGTCTGCACCTTGGCGTTGCCAGCTTGGCGCAACAGCATCGGCATCCAACCGACTTCCAATTCTGCGCCGGTGCAGACGACGAGATCCGCTTGGCGCAGTTTTGCGATCAACCCCGGTCGCGCTTCGACGTGATGCGCGTCTTGTTTCGCGGTGGTCGCGTTGAACACCGAGACGTCATTGCCGCCAATTTCTTTTGCCAGCGAACCCCATTCCGGTTCGCAAGCGAATATCTGAAGTTGCGCGTGCGACGGCGCGACGGCGAATCCGCCAAGTAACGTCAAAACGACAATCATTAAAGGTTTCATGTTTCTCTCCGGTTAGAACGCGTGCGCGCCATGCGCGCCCAGGCTCATGCTGTATTGCAGATACCATTGTGTGTCGCTGACGTCCGCGCGCGATTCGTTTTTGTTGACTTGAAAACGTAGTCGACTGAACTCGCTGTTGGAAAAGTCGATCATGGCGCTGGTGCGTGTCGGTTTATGCCCGCGATCGTCGAGCGTCGTACCGGCGAGCGCTGCGTCCACCGCTTTCGCTTCGAGCTTGTCGTAGCGCATTCCTGCGCGCCAACGCGGCATGAATTGATACACGGTTTGCACGTAGTACCCTTGCTGCGCGCCGTTGTAATCGAGCGGACTACCGGAAGACGCGGGATCGAACTTGCCGTTTTCATCACGCTTAAAGTACTCGGTTTGAAACTTGAAGTTCGTCTGACGCGAATTTCCCTCCGGCGACCACTTCCACACGAAATCCACGGCGGTGATTTTGCTGGTGCCGGTAAAAAGATCGGGTGTCATGGTATCGCCGGTCGCGCGGTCTTGCGATTTACCGTCAACGCGCGACAAGCCGACGCGCCACGCGTTCGATACGCCGGCGTCGCCGCCGAGGTGGATGAATGCGGTATTGACGCCTTTGCCGTTTTTAGTCGCGCCGCCCGCCGGAAATTGATCGCCGCGAAACGCTTCGGCGCCGAGTTCCAGTAGAAAATCGATCGGCGCGATCCAGCGGATCTGCGCGCCGTCGTCGTGATACTGGTTGCCGAGCATGGCGCGGTACACCAGCGGTTGATCGACGAAGTCCCAGGCGTGCGCGTGCACGTTGTTTAAATAACCGACGTGCGACAGAAAACGCCCGGCCTTAACGGTCGCGCCGTAACCGAGGTCCAAGGTTTCGAAGAAGGCTTCTTCGACCTGGGTTTCGTTCTCGGCCGT
>JAHFQD010000004.1 GCA_023266455.1 Candidatus Muproteobacteria bacterium | reverse complement strand
TAGTAAAAGCCTAGTCCTGAGCTAGACTTAGTTGCGGTTCGTAAAGGTTATTACTATTATCTGGTTGTAACCCAAGGTGCCGTAAGAGTTTTAGTCTAAAGGAAAGACATTTTTTCCAAGAGAACCGGGGATAAGGTTGAATGCACCACACGAATAAGCGGCTACCGTCAGCTGCAAGATGGATAGCAGGCGCAGCCGCGGTACTTTTTCCGCTGGCGAGCTTTGCGTTGGGCCTTGGGAAGTTGACTGTTCGCTCGGCCCTTAATGAACCTCTTAACGCTGAAGTCGAAATCATCTCCATCTCCGAGAAGGAGCTGAAGGGGCTTCAAGTTGGGCTTGCCCCGCGAGGCGATTTCGAGCGCGCCGGCGTCGAGCGCCTGGCGTTCCTCAATCAAATAAAATTCACGGTTTCAAAGCGGGGCGATGGTACTTACTTCGTCCAGTTGAACACCGACCAGCAGATCGAAGAACCGTTCTTGCACATGTTGCTGGCCGTAGAATGGCCGGGCGGTCGCGTTGTGCGCGAATACACGGCGCTTATCGATCCGCCAGTGCAAACTACCGGCCGTCCTGGCGGAATTGAAGCGCCGACGACAGGTCCTAGCACAACGCCGCCCGTTGTTTCCGCTCCGGCTCCAGCCGCCGCGCCAACGCAAGAGTCTTCTAAACCGGAAGTGGTCGCGAAAGAAGAAGTGAAGCCAGTGCCGGCTCCATCGGCCCCGACTGCTGAACAGCAACAACCAGCTGCCGTCCCGGCGTCTCCAACCGAAGAACCAAAACCCACTGAAACGGCCACCGCGCCGGAGGCGACACGTGCGCCTGAACCGCTTCCACCGCCTAGCAACGCATCGTCGGCGAAGCCGACGGTGGCCTCGGGTTGGGCCATGGAAGGTGGATATAAGGTCAAGTGGGGCGATACCGCGTGGAGAATCGCGGAACAGTTGCGTACGGACGATCGCCAATCTGTCGAACAGGTCGTGTTGGCGTTGTATCGCGCTAACCCGCATGCGTTTTTTGGCAGCAATATCAATAATCTCAAAAGCGGTCAGATTTTAAAGTTACCCGAAAACACTGAAGTCGATTCGGTAACGCCAGTACAAGCGCGCACGCAGTTCCGCGCACAATATGACGCGTGGCAGGAATACAAGATCAAATTGGCCAGCGCTGCTAGCGCGGTCAAAGTTGAGAGCGAACCACCGAAGCCGGTTGTCGCGGCGCCAGTTGAAAAAGTTGAAAAGCCTGAACCGGTAAAGAAAGCGGAAGCGCCGAAGCCGGAACCCGCTCCTGCACCTAAAGAAGATCCGATAAAGAAGGCGCAAGAAAAAGCCGCCGCTGAAAAAGTGGCGAAGGCTCCGACGCCTACCGAAAAACCTGCGATGCAGCAGGATGAGTTGCTCAAAATCGTACGTTCGACACTGCAGGGCGATAAAGCCACCGCGGGTAAGAAATCCGCCGAAGGCGAAGCCGCTAAAGACGTCGGTGCGCAAGAACGACAGGCGTTGGCTGATCGCGTAGCGACGTTAGAAGAGTCCTTAGCGTCGAAGCAAGTAGAAACCAAGGAAATGGGCGACAAGCTCGCCCAAGTAAGAGCGCAGCTGAAACGTGAATCCCGTTTGATTCAAATCGAACAGAAGGATTTGGCGAATCAGCAGGCCCGTGTGACGCCAGAAACGGTGAAACCGGAACCAATGCCTAAACCGGAAGTTAAAACACCGCCGAAGCCGGAACCCGCGCCGCAACCGGAAGTTGTTAAGCCGGAACCGCCAAAACCGGTTGAGCAGCCCAAGGTAGAGACGCCGAAACCGGCGGAAACACCGGCACCTGTGCCGACGGCTGAAGCGCCCAAGATTGATAAACCTGCGGCTGAAAAACGTACACCGCCGAAGGCTGCCACACCGCCACCGGCGCCGGCAGAAGAAAAGGGATTCGTCACTGAATTTATCGATTCGCTGCTTGGCGGCGACATGCTGATGCTCGGCATTGTCGGCGGCGCTATCTTGTTGAGCGCTGGCATCGTCCTGACCTATATAAGTCGTCGACGTAAGTCGATTGCAGAATTCGAAGAGAGCATCTTGCAATCGGATGCGATCACCACGGCGACCAGCGAATCGCCCGCCGCGGGTGGCGGTGAAGCGACGAGTCAACAAGCCAGTGCATCGGGCGATACTTCGTTCTTGAGCGATTTCAGCCAAACTGGCATGGGCAACATTCATACGGATGAAGTCGATCCTGTCGCCGAAGCCGAGGTGTATCTTGCCTATGGCCGCGATGAAACAGCCGAAGAAATTCTCAAAGAAGCGATCGTTAAGAATCCAGCGCGCGAAGAATCCAAAGTTAAGCTGTTGGAGATCTACGCCAATCGCGGTGATGTTCGCGCCTTCGAAACACTCGCCGAAGAAATGTACGCTTCGATGGGCGGCAAGCCGAACAAGAATTGGGCAAAGGTCGAAGAATTAGGTAGAAAGATTAGTCCTAACAATCCGATGTTCCGTGGCGGCGGTGCTGGTATGCCGGCAGGTCCAGCGACCGCTACAGCGCCCGCTCCGTCGTTCGCCGACACCGCGAAGATGCAGGCTGCACCGGCAGCGTCCTCAGTATCAATGGATATGGGCGACGAATCGGTGAGCGTCATGCGCCCGAGTTCGATGTCCGCGTCAACACCAGCCTCTTCTCCTACCGAAATTACCGATTTTGATTTCGATTTAAGCACAGCATTGTCAGCGCCGGCACCGAGCCCCGCGCCTCCGGCATCAAGCTCGACGAGTATGGAAGTCGATTTTTCGTCCGTGATCGTCAAACCGACTACAAAGCCCGAAAGTAGCGTCGAGTTCAGTGTCAGCGGCGTTGGCGCGCCGGCAGTCAGCACCGACATCTCAATGGACATCGGACAGCCGGGAGACAGTTCGGTCGAGTTTGATTTCGATAAAGGTAGTAGCGAAATTGTCGCCCCAGGATCCGCCGCGCATGCCGCTGAAGGCGGTGAATCGCCGCAATGGGACGAAACCGCTACCAAGCTCGATCTGGCGCGCGCTTATATCGACATGGGCGACTCCGAAGGTGCGAAGAGCATCCTCGAAGAAGTCATGGCCGAAGGTAACGAGCAGCAGAAGAAGCAAGCCAAAGAACTCGCCGCTCAAATAGCCTAAAAATTCCCTTGATCGCCCGGTATTTGCCGGGCGAATAGGCGTTTTTCTCAGCGACGCATGTTATAAATAGCGAATGCGTTGCCCATTCTGTTCCGCCGATGAAACCCGTGTTGTGGATTCGCGTCTATCCGAAGATGGCGATTCTGTACGCCGTCGGCGCGAATGTGAGGTTTGCAGCGAACGTTTTACAACGTTCGAGCGCGCAGAATTGCGTCTTCCAGCAGTGATCAAATCTGACGGTCGTCGAGAACCCTTCAACGAAGAAAAATTGCGCAGCGGCTTATCGCGCGCGCTCGAGAAACGGCCAGTGGATGCGGCGGCGATCGAGAAGGTGATCGGTAACATCCGTCATAAACTCCTCGCCAGCGGCGAACGCGAATTGTTATCGCGTCGGATCGGCGAATGGGCGATGGAAGGACTTAAAGATTTGGATCAAGTGGCGTACGTGCGTTTTGCCTCCGTCTATCGAAGTTTCCAAGACATCAATGCTTTCCATGAAGAAGTCCAACGTCTGCGCAATGAGCCAGCGCCGGAATTGCGCCGCAATCAATTGCGTTTGATTCCCGACGGCGATACCGAAAACGAAAGCGAGTCGACGTCGACACGGCGCCCGAGCGGAACCAAAAAATCATGAGCGTGACCGCCGCCGACGCGCGCTATATGGCGCGAGCGCTCGAGCTTGCGCGCCGCGGACTTTACACCACCGATCCGAATCCACGCGTTGGTTGTGTTGTTGTCAAAAACGATCGTGTCGTGGGAGAGGGTTTTCACGCGCGCGCCGGTGAAGCGCATGCAGAGGTCCACGCGTTGCGGCAGGCCGGTTCACAAGCGCGCGACGCCACTGTCTATGTCACGCTCGAACCTTGTTGCCATCAAGGGCGCACGCCGCCGTGTAGCGACGCGTTGCTAGCGGCCGGCGTCAGTCGCGTCGTCGCCGCGATGCAGGATCCGAATCCGCGTGTAGCGGGGAAGGGATTCGCAACACTCGAAAGCAAGGGCGTCGCGGTGGAAATCGGCTTGATGGAAGCGCAGGCGCGCGAACTTAATGCTGGATTTGTCATGCGCATGAAAGACGGCAAACCGTTGGTGCGCGTGAAGCTCGCTGCGAGTCTCGATGGACGCACCGCGCTCGCGAACGGACAAAGCCAATGGATCACCGAACCCGCCGCGCGCGCGGACGTGCAAGCTTGGCGCGCACGCAGTTCGGCGATCGTAACCGGAGTGTCCACGGTATTGGCGGACGATCCACGTCTTACCGTGCGCGATATCGACATCGGGCGTCAGCCGCTACGCGTCGTGCTCGATAGCCGTTTGCGCACGCCGCCATCGGCGCAGTTACTAAAGCAGCAGGGTAAAACGCTTATCGTCGCGGCAGAAGACAATAGCGCGAAGTCTTCGGCGTTACGCGCGGCCGGCGCCGAAGTGATTTTTCTACCCTCTGCGGACGGTAAGGTTGATCTCACCGCGTTGTCGCCATTGTTGGCGACTCGTGGTGTAAACGAAGTGTTGGTCGAGTCGGGCGCTACGTTGGCGGGCGCGTTTTTAAACGCCCGTCTCGCCGATGAATTGGTATTGTATTACGCTCCTTGCTTAATGGGCGATCAAGGGCGTGCCATGTTCGCACTACCGGCGCTCCTGCATATGGATAAGCGCATCGGTCTCGATATCGTCGACATCCGTTCCATTGGCAAGGACTGGCGTGTGATCGCGCGCCCGCAACGTTAAAAATTATGTTCACCGGAATCATCGAAGCACTGGGGAAAGTCGACGCCGTCGAACGCCGCGGCGTGGATGCGAGACTGCGTATCGACGCGCAAACGCTCGATCTCGCCGACGTGCGGATCGGCGATAGCATCGCGGTTAATGGAATTTGTCTGACCGTGATCGAACTCGCGGCGCGCGTGTTCGCAGCCGACGTTTCCGTAGAAACGCTGACGCGCACGACGCTGGGCGAGTGGAAGCCGGGCACGACGGTAAATCTCGAAAAAGCCTTGTTGCCTACCACGCGTCTCGGTGGACATTTGGTGAGCGGTCACGTGGATGGTGTCGGCATTGTTCGCGAGCATGTGGAAGACGGGCGTTCGGTGCGGTTTCGTGTTGAGCTTCCTCAAGCATTGGCGAAATACGTGGCCGAGAAGGGTTCGATCTGCGTTGATGGCGTGAGCCTGACGGTGAACGCGATCGACCGCGACGCGTTCGATGTAAACATCGTTCCGCACACCGCGCAGAAAACCACGTTTGGAAAATTGCGAACGAATCAAAAAGTGAATCTCGAGGTCGACGTCCTCGCGCGTTATCTCGAGCGTATGATGCTCGGCGATTCGACTGTGGACACCAAGCCGGAATTTACGCGCGAATTGCTCGCGCGTTATGGTTATTTGAAATAACAGGATTAGTGGCTGGTTGCCGGCGCGACTTCGAAGCTGACGCTGCTGCGTGTCAGCGTGACCGTCTTATCTTTCGTTTTCATCGACAAGGTGCTGACCAGCCGATACTTACCAGCGGGCGCGGAGCGTGGAATCGGCAGTAGCGTTGAGGCGATATAGCGTCCGCTTTTTCCCAACTGATTCTTTAACACCTCGGTTTTAACCGCGATGCGGCTGCCATCCTCGGCATAAAACTCACGTCGTTCTTCGAAGATCATGCCGTTGTCGTCGCGCCGCGCGAGCAGGAGTTCTTTGCTCAATTGCACGTGCGTGCACGGTCGGGCGCGTTCCGTCGTTACGCGCAGTTGATAAAGGCGCACGACGGCCGCTTCGCCTTTCTCGGGTGGTTTCACGGCATCGCCGACTTGTAATTGGTAATCGGTGGCGTAGTTAGTTTGTTTACGCCGTGCTTCGAATTGTTCGCAGGACTCCGGTGCCGTCGTGACGCAGCCGGAGAGGAGCAAAACGAGATTCGCCGAGGCGATGAAGAAGAGGAGCCGTTGCATGGAGCGTTGATTTAAATCTAATCGCTCCATGCGCGGCGTAGGGAACCGTACTTGTCTCCCGATTTCTCGGGTGTGTTCGACGCCACCATGATTTTCTTCGATGTCGTCTCACGCTTGGCGGCTGGCGCTATCGGTGTTTTAACTTTCGGTGCCGCCGCAACGGCTGTCGCCGTTTTCGACGCTGGTGTTTGCGCGACCGGCGCCGATGCTTTGAGCGGGTATACGCCGAGGGTGTAAACCAAACCGATGACTGAGGCGATAAGCGCGGTGTCGACGCACAATCCCGCCAATAAGCGGCGCGACGTCGGGCCTGTGGCAGGCGCTTTTTGTTTTACCAAGTCCGGCGCTTTTTCTTTACCGTTGCCGCGGCGCTCGACGAGTCCGAGTTTTAATAACGTGCGTCGAAATTCCGATGCGGATTGAAAACGCCGGCTTGGATCTTTTTCGATCGCTTTCATGATCGTCCATTCGAGACCTTGCGGTAGGCGGCGTTGAAATTCGGTTGGACGCGGCGGACGTTCTTGTACATGCGCGTGCATCAGTGCGTAATCGGAGCGACGTTCAAACGGCAAACGACCAGTCACGGTCTCGAACAGTGTGACGCCGAGGGTATAAACGTCGGAGCGGAAGTCGGTCGTATAACCGTTAATCTGTTCCGGCGAGATGTACAGCAGCGTGCCCACCATGGTGCGGTGCGCACTGCGTTCTGGCTGATCCATTATTTTGGCCACGCCGAAATCGATGAGTTTCACTTGCCCGTCTTGCGTCAGGAAGATATTTCCCGGTTTGAGATCGCGATGCACGATCCCACGCGCATGAATGTGCTCGACGCCGCGCAGCGCCATGTCGAATATGCGAATCGCTTCAGCGGAAGAGATCGTACCGCTGCGTTTGATGCGTTGCTCGAGCGTTTGGCCTTCGACGTATTCCATCACCAGCACCGCGCCCGCAATCGATTCGAAGGAGGAGTAGAGCGTAATGATGTTGGGGTGATTCAAACGCGCATGCGCTTGCGCCTCGGCGCGAAAGCGGTGGATGTATTCCACTTGCTGGCACAGCGGAGACGGTAAGATTTTGAGCGCGACGGTTCGTTGCAGCTGCGTGTCCTGGGCTTTGTAAACGATGCCCATACCGCCGCCGCCCAGTTTTTCGATTATCAGATATCGGTCGAGTTTAGTGCCGGGCTCTAAGGAGTCGTGGTTACTGGTCTCCTCGCGGGCAAGTTCCCGCGCTCGCCGTTCGGCGAAATCGGTGATGACTAAGGTGCCAGGTAATTTGTCGGTTTGATTGAATTTTGCGAGCATGGCGAGCGGTCTCGTCCGCACGGAATCGTTTGTTAATTAAATAGAAATAGCCCAATCTCGCCCCTTGGCAGGCCCTGCCATGATGAGTGTGGTGGCGTATCGGACAAGCGGCGGCCGCGAAAATCAGCGATAATTCGCTTACTTCCAACGGGTACCAGGAATGTCTATTAGTCCGATCAATGAGATAGTGCAGGAACTTCGACACGGTCGCATGGTTGTCCTGATGGATGACGAGGACCGCGAGAACGAAGGCGACCTGGTTATCGCCGCCGAGCATGTCACGCCGGAGGCGATTAATTTCATGGCCAAGCACGGTCGTGGATTAGTCTGCATGGCGATTACCGTGGAGCACGCGCGCCAACTGCAGTTGGCGCCGATGGTAGCGGTGAATCGCTCGCCGCATGGCACCAACTTTACTGTGTCGATCGAAGCTGCCGAAGGCGTCACCACCGGCATCTCGGCGCAAGATCGCGCGCGCACGATTCGTGTCGCCAGCGCGCCGAACGCGAAGGCGAGCGATATCGTGCAGCCTGGTCATATTTTTCCGTTGATCGCGCAGCCCGGCGGTGTGTTAGCGCGCGCCGGTCACACGGAAGCTTGTTGCGATTTACCGCGTCTCGCGGGGTTATCGCCGGCGGGCGTGTTGTGCGAAATTTTGAACGACGACGGCACCATGGCGCGCTTACCGCAGATCGAAGAATTCGCGCGTCAACATGATCTCAAGATCGGCACCATCGCCGATTTGATTCGCTATCGCATGGAGCACGAATCCAATGTGCAGCGCGTAGGCGAATCGTTGTTGCCGACCGAGTTCGGCGAGTTTCGTTGCATCGCGTATCACGACGGTATCGGCGACCGCGTGCATCTGGCGTTGGTGCGCGGTGATATCCGTCGCGAATGGCCGACGTTGGTGCGCGTGCATGTGCAAGAGAGTTTGCTCGATTTGTTTACGGCCGCGCATCGCCCCAGCCGTTCGTGGACGTTGCGTCGTGCACTCGAGCGTATCGCGCGCGAAGGCGCAGGCGTTATCGTGGTGTTGCAGTCGGAGGAGTCGCCGTCGGAGTTGACGCATCGGCTTGAACAGTTGCAGCAGCAACCGGAGGAAGGATCGCCGGTGACGCCGCGTCGTGGACGCGAGCAGATACGGACGTACGGTTTGGGGAGCCAGATCCTAGCGGATCTGGGAGTGGGGAAAATGCGCATTCTTGGACACGCGATGCGTGCGCCCGGTTTGTCCGGGTTCGGCTTGGAAATCGTCGAGTGCATCGACGATGGTGTCGCAATCGATAAAGAGAAAAAGGTATTACGATGACGGATATAAAAAATTGGGAAGGCGACTTAGTCGTGCGCGGAACGCGCTTCGGCATCGTCTTAGCGCGGTTCAACAGTTTCATCGGCGAGCGCTTGCTTGAAGGGGCCGTCGACGCGTTAGTGCGTCACGGCGCCGAGCGAGGGCATATCGAAGTGGCGCGCGTTCCGGGCGCGTATGAAATACCGCTCGCGCTTAAAACCATGGCCGCCTCCAAAAAATTCGACGCCCTGATCGCGTTGGGTTGCGTGATTCGCGGCGAGACGCCGCATTTCGAATACGTCGCTGGCGAAGCCTCGCGCGGCATTGCTCAGGTCGGACAGCAGTTCGATATACCGGTCGGTTTCGGATTGCTGACGGTAGACACGATCGAACAAGCGGTCGCCCGTGCCGGCGCGAAAGCTGGCAATAAAGGCGCGGATGCCGCGATGGCGACAATCGAGATGGTCAGCCTGTTGAAGAAATTGCGCGGATGAGCACACGTAAAGGCAGCCGCCACAAGGCACGCCGCGCCGCGGTACAAGCGTTATATCAATGGCAACTCACTGGCCAGGAACCGCACGACATCGAACAGCACTTTATTCTCGGTCACGACATGGAAGACGTCGACATCGAATATTTTCATTGCCTGATACGCGAGATCCCGCTGCACAAGCAGGTACTCGACGATCACATCGCGCCGCACTTGGACCGCAAAGTGACGGAAGTCGATCCGGTCGAACTCGCGTGTTTGCGTCTCGGCACGTACGAGTTCGGGTTTCATCCGGAAGTGCCCTATAAGGTAGTGCTTAATGAAGCGGTGGAACTCGCCAAAACCTTCGGCGCCGAGCACGGGCACAAATACGTCAACGCGGTGCTGGACAAGTTGGCGCAGAAACTACGTCCTCAAGAGTTATCCGCGCGCTCGGTTTAGGCGCGTTTCGTTTTCAACGCATTGAGCGGGCCGCACTCTCGCATGACCGAGTTCGAGCTGATTCAGAAATATTTCGCCGCGCAACCGGTTTCGCGCGACGACGTGGTGCTCGGAATCGGCGACGATGCGGCGGTGTTAGCGCCGCCTGCTGGTAAGCATCTCGTTGTTACCACGGACTCGATGATCGAAGGCGTGCATTTCACGCCGGAGACCGAGCCCGAAAGCCTCGGTTATCGCGCACTCGCGGTGAACTTAAGCGATCTCGCAGCGATGGGCGCCGAGCCGGCGTGGTTTTTTCTAAACCTAACGTTGCCGAAAATCGATGAGACGTGGGTCGAGGCGTTTTGTCGCGGCATGTTCTCCTTGGCGCGCGAGTTCAACGTGCAACTCGTGGGTGGGAATACCACGCGTGGTTCGTTGTCGATCACGATCGAAGCGCAGGGACTGATTTCCGAAGGCGAAGCGATTCGTCGCGCGGGCGCCAAGCCGGGCGACGGTATTTACGTCACCGGTACGTTAGGCGACGCGGCGCTCGCGTTGCGGCATCGTTTGGGGCGCCATTCTTTGCCGGTTGCCGATTACGACGTGCTCAAGCCGCGCTTGGATCGGCCGACGCCGCGTGTGCGCGAAGGTATGGCGTTGCGCCGCATCGCGTCGAGCGCCATCGATGTATCAGACGGCTTATTGGCGGATCTGGGTCATATCGCTGAGGCGAGCGGTGTCGGTGCGTTAGTCGTGCGCGACCATGTACCGTTATCCGAGACTTATCGCCGGCATTTGCACGAGGTCGGCTGGGATCACGCGCTGTCCGGCGGCGACGATTATGAGTTGTTATTTACTGCGCCGGCGCATGCCGGGCGCGATTTGCAACGGTTGTTGACGCGTTTCGGCGTCGGCATTTCGCAGATCGGCGAGATGGTGTCCGGCGACGGCGTCACCGTCATCGACACGGCCGGCAATCCGTATCGTCCGGCGACGCGCGGACACGATCATTTCGCTTAACGCATGAGGACGAAATGTATTTCTACATAGCCACGATCGTATTGCAGGTGATCTGCATCGTGCACGCGCTCAAGACCGGCCGCGCTTATTGGTGGCTGGCGGTTATTTTCTTTCTCCCACTCGCGGGATCGATCGCATATTTCATTGTCGAAATTTTGCCCGATTTCAGTCGCCGCGGTGGAAGCATGGCTTCGGCGGTGGCGAAGAAACTCGATCCAGAACGCGACCTCAAGCGCCGCACCGACGATCTGACACTTTCCGATACGGTGGAGAATCGACTTAATCTTGCTGATGAGTACATGGAGGTCGAACGCTACGACGACGCCGTCGAGCTGTATCAGAGCTGCCTCAGCGGTGTTCATAAGACCGATCCGAAGATCATCTTGAATCTCGCGGCGGCGCAGTTCCAGTTGAAGCGTTACACCGACGTGAAAGATTTGCTGGACCGCTTGATCGAGACCAATCCCAATTTCAAATCGTCGCACGGACATCTACTCTATGCGCGTGCGCTCGAAGAACTAGGCGAGAAAGACGCGGCGCTGGAGGAATATCGGGTATTGGCTGGTTACTACTCGGGGATGGAAGCCAAATGCCGTTACGCCTTGTTGTTGAAACAGGCAGGCGAGACGGCGCAGGCGCGCGAGCTGTTCAACTAAATCGTTTTGTCCGCGCGCAAGTTCGGTCATTTTTACAAAGGTGAAGACAAGCGTTGGATCGAAATTGCGCGCGACAACCTTGCCAAATTGCCCGGGAGCGCCTAATCGATGTCGTCATCGGAAACATCTTGTGTTTTGTGTCGGCCGACTGGTGAAGATATTATCTGGCAGAATAAACGCTGCCGCATAATTTTAGTCGGTGACGCCGATTATCCCAGTTTCTGTCGCGTTATCTGGAACAAGCACGCGCGCGAGATGACTGATTTGACTAAATCGCAGCGCGATCATTTCCTTGAAGCGATCTATGCCGTGGAGCAAACACTGCGCGATTTGCTGCAGCCGAAAAAACTCAACCTCGCTTCACTCGGCAATCAAGTGCCACATTTGCATTGGCATGTGATTCCGCGTTTCGAAGACGATGCCCATTTCCCCGATCCAATCTGGGCGTCGCGCCAACGCGCCGGCAAGCCGCATGCGATCGATAAGGATCAGCTGGTGCGTCAGCTGTATTTGCGTCTTGGCGGCCGCGATAAACACCGCGCATGAAAATTCTCGCGCTGGATACCGCTACGGAAGCCTGTTCGGTCGCCTTGTCGCTGGACGGCGAAATCGCGGAGCGTTTCGAAGTCGGTCGGCGGCACGGCGAGCGGCTCTTACCCATGGTGCAAGAACTTTTAGCGGAGGCGGGGTTAGCGTTAAAGCAGCTCGACGCCGTCGCCTTCGGTCGTGGTCCCGGTTCGTTTACGGGAATCCGTATCGGCGTCGGCGTGGCGCAGGGGCTTGCTTATGGTGCGGATTTGCCGACGATACCGATTTCCTCGCTCGCCGCACTGGCGCAAGGCGCGGACTCGTCGCATGTGCTAGCCGCGTTCGACGCGCGCATGCAGCAGGTATATTGGGGCGCTTATGTGCGTGGCCGCGACGGGCTGGTGACGCCGGCGGGAGATGAGATCGTGGTCGATCCGGCGCAGGCGCCGATCCCCGACGGTAACGAATGGATCGGCATCGGCAGTGGTTGGGACACATATCATCAGGTGCTGGCCGCGCGTTTCGGTAATCGGATTCGATCGCGGATTGAAAATCGGTTTCCGCGCGCAAGCGATGTCGCGCGCTTGGCTATTTCCGGCGTCGCCATCGCCGCGGAACAAGCGCAACCGGTGTATCTGCGCAACGACGTCGCGGTGAAAAGCGTTGGCAAGAATAAACCGTCGCGAACGGCGTAGGGTGTATTATTAGTTTTTATTCACGCGAGTTACGATGATCACATTCCGAACATACTTATCGTTGCTGCTATTGTTCTGGCTCCCCATCCAGAACGCGGCGTCGATAATGAACGGATCGATGTGCGAGCGAGCGTCGACGGCAGCGGCCGATCGTTTGCACGATTCGACGCACTGCGATGGCGATCAAACGCAGAAGATAAAAAAATTGGCTCATGCCTGTGAACGCTGCGCATCTTGTCTATCGTCGTCTGCAGTAGTCTCTGAATTTGTCGCAAGTGGATTTTATGTGCCTATTTCCGCGCGCATCGCGTTTCATCCCGTCGCTGTTTTAGATTTTATTCTTACGCCGCCGCAACGACCTCCGTTGTCTCTCGCCTAGATCGTTCTCTAGATGGCGTTCGTTACGAACGCCGCGTTTTTGTTTTTCGCGAGAGAGAGTCATGAAGAAAATTATTTTGGCCGCGTTGGCGGTCTTGCTCTGTTTAACGGCGCCGGTCAGGGCGTCGAACGAAACCGCCGTGTCGTCGCATTCGGAACACGGCATGGCATCGATGCACGGCATGTACGGTTCATATCCGATGACACGCGAGGCGAGCGGGACCAGTTGGGTCCCGGATTCTTCGCCGTTAGAGGGAATGCACGAGATGGGCGACCCCTGGACCACCATGGCGCATGCGAACGTCAATGCGATCTACGATCGTCAAGGCGGTCCGCGCGGCGATACCAAGACGTTCGCTAGCAGCATGTTCATGGCGATGGCGCAACGTCCCGCCGCGGGCGGTACGTTGGGACTGCGCGGGATGTTCTCGCTCGATCCGTTGATGGGTAAATCCGGCTATCCCGAATTGCTCCAAACCGGCGAAACCGCGGATGGGCAGCATGGATTGATCGACCGACAACATCCGCACGATTTATTCGTCGAACTCGCAGCGTCGTATAGCCGACCGTTGTCGAGCGATAGCGCGTTGTTCGGTTACGTCGGACTTCCAGGCGAGCCCGCGCTGGGGCCGCCGACGTTCATGCATCGGTTTTCGGGCATGGACAATCCCGAAGCGCCGATCGCGCATCACTGGTTGGACTCCACGCACATCAGCTACGGCGTAGCGACGCTCGGTTACGTCGTCGATCGCTGGAAACTGGAAGCGTCGGCGTTTCACGGTCGCGAGCCGGATCAACATCGGTACGACATCGAAACCGGCGCGCTCGATTCTGCGTCGGCACGTTTGTCGTTCAACCCAACGTCGGCGTGGGCGATGCAAGCGAGCTACGGGCGGTTACATAGTCCGGAGTCGCTCGAGCCGGATATCGATGTGGAACGGTCGACGGCGTCCGTCATTTATAACACCGAGGTGCAGGGCAAGGTTTGGCAGACGATCTTGGCGTGGGGACGCAACGCGCCGAGCGAGGGCGTTACGACGAACGCCTACCTACTCGAATCCGCGTTCAGTATTGAACGCGCGCATACGGTGTTCGGGCGTTTCGAGCAGGTGGCGAAGAACGAGTTGTTTCGTGAAGACGATGCGCGAACGCACGATATTTTTTTGGTGAGTAAGCTCAGTCTGGGTTATGTCTACGATTTTCCGGTCGAAGGACATTTGCGTTTCGGAATCGGTGGTTTGGTAAGCGGTTATTGGTTACCGAAAGAACTGGAATCTGTTTACGATCGGCCAAGGTCTTACATGATCTTCGCGCGATTGAAAATTGAGTAAGGGAGAACGGACATGATGGACAAACCTTATTTGTGGCATCCGATTTTCGTGCACTTCAGCGTGGCGCTGCTGACGGTTGGGACCGTGTCTTATTGGGTCGCCCTGTTTGGCGCGCATTCGCCGCGCCGCGATAGCGGAATATTGTTCGCGCGTTGGAATCTATGGCTTGGCATCGTCGCGGCGGTTTTCACCGCCGGTTTCGGATTTCTGGCGTTCGCGACGGTGCCGCATGAGGATAATCTGCACGCGTCGATGGTCATGCATCGCAATTTGGCGTTATGCGCGGCGGTCGCTTATGCCGTCGTTGGTCTTTGGGCGTATCACCTGCGTAAGTCGACGTCTCGACCGCCGACGCTGTTTGCTTTGGGGCTATTAATGGCCTTCGGCTTATTAATCGCGACCGCGTTTGCTGGTGGCGAATTAGTTTTTCAGCACGGGCTCGGCGTGTCGTCGGCGCCGACCAAGCTCGAACCAGGGCACGAACATCATCATTCGCATGAACATCATTGAAGAATGAAGAATCGAACTAGAGTTTCGACGCCATGCCGGTCTTGTGCAGCACCGTGACCGCGATTTCCTCGATCGACATGGTGCTGGTGTCGATGTAGGGAATGTTCAATCGCTGGAATAAATCTTCCGCCGCGCGGATTTCGGAGCGGCAAGTTTCGATTGCCGCATACTGGCTGTTGGGTCGACGTTCGTTGCGGATCTTGGTCAGGCGCTCTGCGCTAATAGTCAGCCCATAAAGCCGGGCGCGGTGCGGCACCAGTCCTTTGGGGAGCGCCATACGGTCGAAGTCGTCCGCGGTGAGGGGGCAGTTGGCAGCCAGGATGCCGTATTGCATCGCGAGATAGAGGCAGGTCGGTGTTTTTCCAGAGCGGGAAACGCCGATCAGGATGACATCGGCCTCAGTGTAATGGCTGGCCGAGATGCCGTCGTCATGACCAAGTGCATAATTCACGGCGCCCATACGGCGCTCGTAGGCGGTGGCATTGCCGATGCCGTGCGTTAGGCCGAGAGCGTGCGAAGACTGCAGGCCGAGTTCGCCCTCGAGTTTGCCGATGAAGCCCTCGAAAAGATCCAAGCATAAAGCATCGGATTTCTCGATAATCCAGCGCACTTCGTCATTGATCAGGGTGCTGATAACAATCGGCCGCTGGGATTCCTGGCGGGCGGTGCCATTGATCTCTTCGAGGGTGGCATTCGCTTTGTCCGGGGTATCGATGAAGGGAATGACGCGTTTGCGGAATTCCACGGTCGGAAACTGGGTAAGTAGGGTTTTCCCCAGTACTTCAGCGGTAATACCGGTACGGTCGGACAAATAAAACACGGTGCGACGTGGGTTCATCAGTTACAATGGCCGCCTTTTTTATGGGTGGGCCAGTATGCCGTAGGCCCGCAGGTCAGGCAAACCGGAGCTAATTAGAATGTCGTTGCAATACATCGCTTGGTTGGACACGTTGTCCATGAAAGATGTCGCCCGCGTCGGCGGCAAAAACGCCTCGCTAGGGGAAATGATTAGTGGGTTGGCGCATGCCGAAGTCAAAGTGCCTTCCGGGTTCGCGACGACCGCGGACGCGTTCCGCGAGTTCCTCACTCATAACAATTTAACCGATCGTATTCAGAAGCGACTTGAAAAGCTCAACGTCGACGACGTCAAAGCGCTGACCGAGGCTGGCCGCGAGATTCGCGGTTGGATCGAAGAAGCGCCGTTCCAACCCGCCTTCGATAAAGCGATCCGCGATACGTTCGCCGAACTTACCAAACGCGCCGGCCACGACGTGGCGGTGGCGGTGCGTTCGTCCGCGACCGCGGAAGATATGCCGGATGCGTCCTTCGCCGGTCAACAAGAAACCTATTTGAACGTGCGCGGCATCGACGCCGTGGTTAAGCACATCCGCCGCGTATTCGCCTCGCTCTATAACGATCGCGCCATCTCCTATCGCGTACACAAAGGGTATACGCACGCCGACGTAGCGCTCTCTGCTGGCATTCAACGCATGGTGCGCTCCGACATCGCTGCCAGCGGCGTTATGTTTACGCTCGACACCGAATCCGGTTTCCGCGACGTCGTGTTCATCACTGCGTCTTATGGTTTGGGCGAAACGGTGGTGCAGGGCGCGGTGAATCCGGACGAATTCTATGTGCATAAGCCCATCCTGACGCAAGGCAAGCGTGCTGTGATCCAGCGCCGCATCGGTGGCAAAGCGATCAAGATGATTTACGCCGATAAGCCGGTCGACGGTCATCCCGTCGTCACCGTGCCGGTAGCAGATGCCGAACGTAATCGTTTTTGCATCACCGACGCCGAAATCGAGACGCTCGCGCGTCAAGCGATGATCATCGAAAAGCATTACGGTCGTCCGATGGATATCGAATGGGCGAAAGACGGCGAAGACGGTGGCATGTACATCGTGCAAGCGCGTCCGGAAACCGTGAAGGCCTCGGAAGAGCATCGCAAACTCACGCGTTACCATCTCAAAAGCCGCTCCAAGGTGCTGGTCGAAGGCCGTGCGATCGGTCAGAAGATCGGCGCCGGTAAAGTGCGCGTCGTTATGGGCACAAGCGCCATGGACGATGTGCGCGAAGGCGATATTCTCGTTACCGACATGACGGATCCCGATTGGGAACCGGTGATGAAACGTGCGTCGGCGATCGTTACCAACCGCGGCGGCCGCACCTGCCACGCGGCGATCATCGCGCGTGAATTAGGAATTCCCGCCGTCGTCGGCACCGGCAACGCGACCGAACTCTTACGCAACGGCGCGGACGTCACCGTCTCCTGCGCCGAGGGCGACACCGGTTTTATCTACGATGGCATTCTAGAAAGCGAAGTAAGAGAAATTCGACTCGATTCGCTGCCGAAGCCGCCGGTTAAGATCATGATGAACGTCGGCAATCCCGAACGCGCGTTCGATTTTCAGTGGCTGCCGAATGAAGGCATCGGCTTGGCGCGCGTCGAATTTGTGATCAACCGCGCCATTGGTATTCATCCCAAGGCGTTGCTCGATTATCCGCGCGTGCCGCAAGATGTGAAAACCGAGATCGAGAAGCGCATGGCGGGTTACGCCGGCCCGGTCGATTTCTATGTCGGCAAGCTCGCCGAAGGCATCGCTACGCTGGCGGCGGCGTTCTATCCGAAGTCCATCATCGTACGTCTCTCGGATTTTAAATCGAACGAATACGCCAATCTCGTCGGCGGACGCCAATACGAACCGATCGAAGAGAATCCGATGCTCGGTTTCCGCGGCGCCTCACGTTACATCTCTGAGTCGTTCCGCAAGTGTTTCGAATTGGAATGCCAAGCGCTCAAGCGCGTGCGCGAAGAAATGGGTCTGTCCAACGTTTGGATCATGGTTCCGTTCGTGCGTACGCTCGAAGAGGCGGCGAAAGTAGAAACACTCCTCGCGAGCAACGGTCTCAAGCGCGGCGAGAACGGTCTCAAAATAATCATGATGTGCGAACTGCCATCGAACGCCTTACTGGCCGACGAGTTCTTGGAGCATTTCGACGGCTTTTCCATCGGCTCGAACGATCTGACGCAGCTCACGCTCGGTATCGATCGCGACTCCGGTTTGGTCGCCGAAGGCTTCGACGAACGCAATCCCGCGGTGCGCATGTTGCTGGAGCGCGCGATTCAAGCCTGTCGCCGTCAGGGCAAGTACATTGGCATTTGCGGCCAAGGTCCGTCCGATCATCCCGACTTCGCCAAGTGGCTGGTGGACCAGGGCATCGAGAGTATTTCGCTCAATCCAGATACGGTGTTGGAGACCTGGCTGTTCTTGTCGGGGACGAAAGCCGCGTAGGGTTATTCACCTGCGTAAAGAAAAAACGCCCCGCACCGCGGGGCGTTTTTTTTGTACGGACGTCGACCACGACTAACGCAGTGCGATTCCCAAATTGTCGCTGTAGCGTTTCAATGCCACCGCGGCGTCGGCGAGCGGCGCTCGCATGCCGATGTAGCCGTCGGGGCGAACCAAATAAATCGCACCGGCTTCGGTAACGCCGTACAACGCATGGGCATGTCGCGCGGGATCATACGAAATCGTCGTGTCCTCTCGGGTGTTCGTCCCGATGACGACGGTCTCGCAAGGGAACGGTAATTCGCTCGCGCGGGCGAACAAGTCGTGCGCGATGTTTTTTTCGTCGGTGATGAAAACCAATAAACGATGCGCGGTGCCGCGCATGCGTTCGAATAACGTTATCGCGTTATCGCCTTGTCGCAACGGCGCATCGGGTGCGCGCTCGCCAGCGGCGGGGCCAGCGTTCCATTTGCCGACGTCGAATACCAGTGGACTACCGCG
>JAHFQD010000152.1:1479-5334 GCA_023266455.1 Candidatus Muproteobacteria bacterium | reverse complement strand
CTTACTCGCCATGGAAATCGCGGGACTGCACGGCGCACGCTTGTACCCCGGCTCATGGAGCGAATGGTGCAGCGATCCGAAACGACCAATCGCGACCGGTAACGACGAGAACCGCCACGCCGGTTGAGTTGTCGAATCGAGTATCTTTTATCGAGGGATCCATGCGCAAACAACGGCTGCTCATCCTCGCGGTATTCATACTGTCGATCGAAAACAGTGCGGCGGCAATGTTAGAAAAAATCCAGCTACCACCTGGTTTTTCGATCGACGTCTACGCGGAAAAAATCGACGATGCACGCTCCTTGGCGCTTGGCGACGACGGCACGGTTTACGTAAGCACGCGCCGTGAAGGGAAAATCTACGCCCTACCCAATCGCAACGGCGATCATCGCGTCGACGAGGTCATCACCATCGCCGGCGGCATGGATATGCCGAACGGCATCGCGTTATATCGCGGCGCGCTATACGTCGTGGAACATAGCCGCGTGCTGCGTTTTGCCGACATCGCACAGCACTTGCGCGACAAACCGAAACCAACGGTGGTCTATGACAAATTGCCGCAAGAAAGCGGACATGGTTGGCGCTACGCCCGCCTCGGTCCCGACAACAAGCTTTATATCGGCGTCGGCGCACCGTGCAATATCTGCAAGCCAAATCCCGATCGCCACGCGCTGATTGAACGCATCAACCTCGACAACGGCGGCCGCGAGATATACGCGCGCGGCATTCGCAATACCGTCGGCTTCGACTGGCATCCGAAAACCGGTGAACTGTGGTTCACGGACAACGGGCGCGATCGGTTGGGAGACGATCTGCCGCCGGATGAGCTGAATCATGCGCCGAAAGTCGGCATGCACTTCGGCTACCCCTATTGCCACGCCGGCGACATCGCCGATCCGCAGTTCGGCGCCGAAGCGCCCTGCGCTCGCTTCACTGCACCGGCGCAAAAATTAGCGCCGCATGCGGCATCGCTGGGCATGCGGTTTTATACCGGTACGCAATTTCCCGAACGTTATCGCGACGGAATATTCATCGCCGAACACGGTTCGTGGGACCGATCGCAACCAATCGGCTATCGCTTGATGTTTGTACCGCTGAGAAACGGACGCGCCGCCGGCTACGAAGTCTTCGCGCAAGGTTGGCAGCAAGATAAAAAGACGAACGGGCGACCGGTGGATGTACTGGTGATGCCCGATGGCGCGCTTTTGGTTTCCGACGATTACAGCGGCGCCGTATACCGTATCGCCTACACCGGACAATAATCGAATTAACGACTGTCGGAAAAACTGCATGGGGATTCGCCGCTCGAATCCCCATACGTTATCGCTTATTTACCGTGCACGACGTTGCCGATGATCTGCGCCACACCAGCTTCCTGAACGGTTACCGAAAGCTTTAAATTCTTGTGGTAAGTCAGAGTCGACGGATAACCGATCGTAACAGTCTTGAGCCCCGCCGCCGACGTAACCAACACGATGCCATAGGGATTGTCTTGCGTCAGCCCCCAATTACGAATCGCCGCAATGGATGCGTTGACCACGTTTTTGCCATCGATATCCAAGCTGACAAAAGTCATATCGTTAGCGCCACCTTGCTTGGTGATTTGCGCCGAAACGAATTTGCCGGGCCCTTGTAAATTCACCAAGGTATGCGCCGCTTGCGGAACCGGTGCGACCAATCCTTGGGTGCGTTCCGGTTCAACGACCGTATCGGCGCCAGCGACGATCGGAAAGGTGGAAATGAAAAACAAAGTGACTGCAGTGAATATTCTACGGTCCATGTGTGAAACATCTCCTAGTTTGATAGATTAACCGCGATAACGGCGCCGCGGCGCAAGCGAGCGTGGCAGGGTTAAAGCGGATTTTCAAGGTCGCGCGATACCGATTGATCGTGTTTTAATAAGCGCATTCAGTCCTCAGGGATAGAGGTCTTTGTGGACCCCCTCGCAAACGACATCGCCGTAAATGCCTCGGAGCGCAAAGCGCCGCGTAATGACCCTGCGTCGTTCATTGTCCAGCACACAGCGACCATCCCCTCTGCCGTAACGCGTCCTTTAGAGAATCAGCTGATCAAGCTGTTTCAGCTTCATGGGAAAAGTATCTGGATCCACCTCATTATGGCGATTCTAGCCATCATCCCGATTTCATTCGCCGGCTTTTACAGCTACCAAAACACTAATCAGGACATGACCGAATCGGTGCTCGCACGACGGTTGGACATGAGCTACCTCGTCGCCACGGTCTTGGCGGAAAAGTTAGATCGTTTAGTCGACGTCGGCGTTTCGCTTTCGACACGCGTTCAATTTCAGCGGCTCGTTGAACGCAAAGAATGGGAAGGCGCGATTAAATTCATGGAAAGCATTCCGGTTACGTACTCCTACATCGACCGTCTAGTGGTTACCGATTCCAAAGGTATCATCGTCGCCGATACGCCGGCGCTTCCTGGCGTGCGCGGACAAGATTTTTCTTTTCGCGACTGGTATCAAGGCGTGATCAGAACGGGAAAGCCGTTCATTTCGAAAATATTCAAACGCAGAGCCGAACCGCAAATTAACATCGTCGCCGTCGCGGTGCCGATCAAAAATCGTGAACAAGCGCTACTCGGAATATTAATGATTCAAGTCAAACTCGAATCGTTTTTCCAATGGTTCAGAGACGCGATGCCGACTCCAGGATCGGTGATTTATATTGTCGATCAGAGCGGCCAAGCGGTATTTCATCCGCAATACACCGAACGCGGAGAAACCGCTTACCTGGGCAACGCCACGGCGGTGCAACATGCGCTGCGCGGCGAGCGCGGTACGCTCATCATTCCCGACCTCGATAAAAACAGCGAACGCGTCACCGCTTTCATCCCGGTGGAGAAATACGGCTGGGGCGTGATTCTAGAAGAACCCGCCGTCACCGCATTCGCGGCGCGCGACCACCAATTACAACGCTTCATTGTCATTTACGGCTTGATGTTGGCGTTAAGCATGTTTACCGCTTACCTGTTTTTCCGGGCGCGCGAAGAAGCCAGGATAAAAACCGATTTGACACGACTGGTATCGGAACGAACCAGCGAGCTAGAAGTCGCCAACAAGGAACTCGAGGCTTTCAGCTATTCGGTGTCCCATGATTTGCGCGCGCCGTTGCGCAGCATCGACGGATTCAGTCGTATCCTACTGGACGAATGTGGGAACAAACTCAACTCGGAACACGGTTCGCACCTGTACCGCATCCGCGCCGCGACGCAGCGCATGAGCAAGCTGATCGACGATTTGCTCAAACTCTCGCGTGTCACCCGCGCCGAAATGAAACGTGCCCCGGTGGATCTCAGCGCCATCACGCAATCCGTCATCGAAGAATTGGCCAGCATCCAACCGAGCCGAAAAGTGATAACCGTTGTTCAACCGGGAGTGACCGCCGTGGGCGACGGCCCCCTCCTGCGCGTGATACTGGAAAACCTACTCGGCAACGCCTGGAAATTTACCTCTAAAATAGAAAATGCCCAGATTGAATTCGGGGCCCAAATAGATGAAAAGCAAGCCACCGTATACTTCATCAAAGACAACGGCGCCGGTTTCAATATGGCGTATGCGAACAAGCTATTCGGTGCCTTCCAACGACTTCATGGAATCTCGGAATTCCCAGGAACCGGTATCGGTCTCGCCACGGTGCAACGCATCGTACATCGACATGGTGGGGAAATTTGGGCCGAAAGCATCATCGATCAAGGCGCGACGTTTTATTTCACCCTATAAGAATTTTCTTATCAACGAATCGCCTTGCCACTATGATTGTGTCGATAGCTCCACGGCATCGTCAGAAAAAACGGTAAGGATATAACGTGGCGAGAACTCCGCTGTTACGCGCT
>JAHFQD010000152.1:0-1469 GCA_023266455.1 Candidatus Muproteobacteria bacterium | reverse complement strand
CTTACCGCCTTCGTTATTCGGCCAGACACCCCCCCGCATCGTCATCGTCGGCGCCGGTATCGCCGGACTGACTTGCGCCTTAGAACTCCGACAACATGGAATTCGCGCGTCGATTTACGAAGTGTCGAACCGCGTCGGCGGCCGCATGTTTTCGAACCTTTCGGGTTATTGGAGCGAAAATCAGATCAGCGAATGGGGCGGTGAGCTGATCGACACCGAGCATAAAACTATCCACGCGCTGGCGCGGCGTTTCAAGTTGCGCCTGGAAAATCTAATCGACGCGCAACCAAAAGGCTCGGAGGAAACTTACCGCTTTTTTGATCGCTACTATGCGAAGCGCACCGCGGATCGCGATTTCGTCGCGATGTCCGCCGCGCTGCACGCCGAGACGAAAGCGGCGCCAATTCCGGAAACATTCGAAGAACTCACCGAGGCCGCGCGCACCTTAGACAGGATGAGCGTTCACGCGTGGATCGAATCGCGCGTACCAGGCGGTCACCGATCTCCCCTCGGACAATTACTCGATGTCGCCTACACCATTGAATATGGCGCGGACACGAACGAGCAATCGGCGCTGAATTTGGTGTACATGCTCGGTTCGCAACCGGACAAAACCGGACAAACGCTTTCCCTGCTCGGCGAATCCGACGAGCGTTTTCATATTCGCGGCGGCAACGAACAACTGCCGAAAGCGATCGCCGCGCATCTCGATAACGACACGCTGCAATTCAACATGGCGTTGACCGGGCTACGAAAAAGAGCGAGCGGCGCTTATCGCCTTCAATTCGACAATAAAGGCGCCGTGCACAGCGTCGAGGCCGACTTCGTCGTGCTGGCTTTACCGTTCGCGGTACTACGCAACGTCGATTTAACGCAAGCCGAATTCGACGAACGCAAAATGGACGCCATCCGCGAACAAGGCATGGCGCGCAACGCCAAAATGCAGCTGCAATTCCGCGAACGACCATGGCGCCAATCCGGTCCGTGGCCCGGTCGCGGTAACGGCACCAGTTACGCCGATACGGGTTATCAATCGAGCTGGGAAGTCACGCGTGCGCAACCTGGCACCGGCGGCATTCTCAATTTTTTCCTCGGCGGCACCGCCGCCGCGTCGCTAAACGCGCCCTCGCCTTTCGCCACCGCGCGGCAACGATCCGTGTTCAGCGACGCGGAGCGTTTGCTGTCGTCGGCGGAAAAGGTATTTCCCGGGCTCTCGCCGCGATGGAATCACAAGGCGACGCTGTCACTGTGGCAACTTCACCCTTGGGTGCGTGGCTCTTACTCTTTCTATCGCGTCGGACAATACGCGCGCTTCTTCGGTTACGAAAAAGCGCGCCAGGGAAACGTGCTGTTCTGCGGAGAACACACGTCGACAAATTTTCAGGGCTTCATGGAAGGCGGCGCTTCCGAAGGATTCCGCGCTGCCGCCGAATTGCTGCAGCTTCTGCCCAGTTGGAAAGCACCCTAAA
>JAHFQD010000151.1 GCA_023266455.1 Candidatus Muproteobacteria bacterium | reverse complement strand
ACTTCGGTCTGGCCGAGATATTCCGTGGGGATGAGTTTAAGCGCCTCGTTGATGCGTCTGAGTCGCTCGATGTCCGCTTCGAGGGCGTCGAAGAAAATACTATTCAATACGTGGCCCGCGATCTGCGCGAGCGACGGATATTCCTGCTGCTCCGTACGCACCGCTTGCCCGTTGGGTTCATAGCGCACGCCGATGGCGAAGACGCGATCCGCGCCCAAGTGCAACGCGGGGCTGACGGGTGCGATCTGACGCATCGACCCGTCGCCGAAATATTCGCGATTGATTTTTATCGCGCCGAAAAGGAAAGGAATCGCCGACGACGCCATCAAATGATCGATACTGATCTGACACGCGCAGCCAATCCGACGAGAACGCGCCCAAGGTTTAAGCGATTCAACGCCCTGATAAAACGTCACGGATTGTCCCGAGGTATAACCGGAAGCGGTGACCGACACCGCGTGCAAGGCGCCGGAGTCGATGGAGCCTTGAATGCGTTCGCACGGCAGATAACGTTCGAGCAACTGATGCAGTGGCGAACGATCAAACAGCGACTGCGGATTATGTTTGCCGAGTCCGCCGAGAGCGAGAGTGCCAAACCAGCGCGCGCCGGTTTTGACGATGCCCCAAGCGTCGGCGCGGTAAACCTGCTCGACGTGGAAATTTTTCCAAACGAAGTTAAGTTTGCGTACTGCGTCTTGGAAATGCTGGGCGTAGATAGCAAGCGCCGTAGCGTTAATAGCGCCGGCCGAAGTGCCGCTGATAATGCGAAAAGGGTTAGGCGAACCTTCCGGCAGCATCTTAGCGATCGCTTTGAGCACGCCGACTTGGTAAGCCGCGCGTGCGCCGCCGCCAGCCATGACAAGCGCGATTAGGGGTCGTCCGTGTTCAATCACCGCTATGTCTCCTGCCGCCCTCGCGCACAGGCCATGAAAAACGCGCCATAAATTGCCATATTCCTATGATTAACGCCATCGGCTAACATCCCACGCCCGCATCGCACCTAAAATAAAACGTTGTGAGTCCCGCACTATTTCGAGATCGCACAGTAGCCCTTGCCGGGCTGTTCCAAGCCGCGCGCTTGGTGCAGCAACTTGCGCACGAAGGTCGCGGCGACAACGCCGCCTTCACCATGAGCATCCACAGTATTCTTATGATAGACGCTCATGACACCGCTGAAGTTTTCGGCGGATCCAGCGGCGTGCGCCTCGGCTTGGAATTACTCCGCGACAAACTCAGCGGTTCCGGCGATGCGCTGGACGTCGAAGTCGCGCGCTACGTCGTATCGATGGTGCACCTGGCTGGTCAGTTGTCTCAACGAACGGATGTGCAAGAAACGATCCGCGACGGAATCCGCGTGGCGGAACGACAAATGAAATTCTTCGAGCCGGACGACAGTGGCGTACATCCGAACTTAATCGAAAAACTCGCGGAATTGTACGTACAAACGCTGAGTCTGCTGCCGCCGCGGATCATGGTCGTCGGCGAGCACGGTTATCTGGTCAATTCACTGGTCGCGGCGAAAATCCGCAGCACGTTGCTAGCCGGGGTGCGCGCCGCGTTCTTATGGCGCCAACTCGGCGGTCGTCGCTGGCATTTGATGTTCGGGCGACGGCGTTTGGTCTCGGAAGCGAAAAAAATTCTCGCCGAGCTGACGACTTAACCGGCGAACGCGGCGATGCCGGTTAGATGCTGGCCGAGTATTAAAGTGTGGATATCGTGCGTGCCTTCGTAAGTCTTCACGCTTTCTAAATTGCACAAATGCCGAAAGCATTGGCGACTATCTAAAATTCCCACACCTCCCAATAGATCGCGCGCCTCGCGCGCGATCGTGAGCGCGGCGTCGACGTTATTCATCTTCGCCATGGAAATTTGATAATGCTGTAACGACCCCGCGTCCTTTAACTGCGCCAAGCGATACGCCAATAACTGCGCCTTGGTGATTTCCGTCACCATGCGCACGAGTTTTTGCTGCACCAATTGAAAACCGGCGATGGGTCGACCGAACTGTGTGCGTTGCAACGCGTAGCGGCGCGCTTCGTCGTAGCACGCCATCGCCGCGCCGATGGCGCCCCAGGCGATACCATAACGCGCTTGGTTCAGACATAAGAACGGCGATTTGATTCCCCGTGCCGATGGCAACAGCGCGTCGGCCGGTAGTTCGCAATTGTGAAATTCCAGTTTGGCGGTGAACGCCGCACGCAGCGAGAGTTTGCCGTCGATGAGCGTTGATTTGAATCCAGGCGCGCCGCGCTCAACTAAAAACCCGCGAATCACATCGGCGCTTGAATCGTCGTCGAGCTTGGCCCAAATCACGGCGACGTCGGCGAGCGTGCCGTTACCGATCCACATCTTCTCGCCGTTCAGCACATAGCCGTCTTTGGTCTTGTACGCGCGCGTGACGAGACTCGCCGGATCGGAACCGCACTCGGGCTCCGTCAGTGCGAAGCAGCCGAGCTTTTCGCCCTTCGCCATCGGTGGCAGCCAGCGTTGTTTTTGTTGCTCCGTACCGAACAGAAAAATCGCCTGCATCGCCAGCGATCCTTGCACGGAGGCGAAAGTACGCAGCCCGCTATCGCCGCGCTCGAGTTCTTGCATGAGCAACCCGACGGCGACCGCACCCAGTCCGGCGCAATCGTAACCTTCGATGCTGGCGCCGAACGCGCCTAGTTGCGCCAACTCCGGCACCAGTTCCAACGAAAAAGTGCCTTCACGATAGTCGTGTGGAATCCGTGGTAGAAATCGCTCCTGCACCCAGGCGCGCACCGTGTCGCGCAAACGATGTTCCGCCGGGGTAAAAAGCTCTTCCAGACCGTAAAAATCGACTCCTTCAAAGGCAGTCATTGGTAACTATCCTAACGAGATGATCAGCCGGAAATTTAACGTAAAGTGCGCACGGCGTCTGCGATTTCACTCGCCCGCGTTAAGCGCTTGATTTACAGTCGACACGTTTTCCGCCGGTCCGGGCACGGTTGCAAGGGGCAAGCGACGGCGTTAACGTGCGCGCCCATCGTCCGACGGAGACCCGACCTTGAGTAATGGCCAGCAGGTGCAACAATCTTCGACCGCCGCCCTCTCTTTGCTCGCGCTCGGCATCGTCTTCGGCGACATCGGCACCAGTCCGTTGTACGCCGTCAAGGAAACCTTCAACCCGGAACACGGCATTCCGCTCACCGCCGGCAATATTATCGGCGGACTCTCGACGATCTTCTGGTCGTTGATGGTGGTGGTCTCCATCAAATACGTCACGCTGATCATGCGCGCCAACAATAAGGGTGAAGGCGGCATCATGGCGCTGCTGGCCCTCGCGTTGTCGAGCGTAAAAGAACAAACGCGTTTGCGATCGGTGATTCTGTTTCTCGGTTTGATCGGCGCGTCACTGTTTTACGGCGACGCTGTGCTCACGCCAGCCATCTCAGTGCTCTCCGCGATCGAAGGTCTTGAGGTAGGAACGTCCGCGTTCAGACCTTATGTGGTTCCGGCGGCCGTTATCGTGTTGCTAATTTTGTTTGGCTTTCAACGCCATGGCACGGAAGCGGTCGGCAAACTTTTCGGCCCGGTGTGCGTCGTGTGGTTTCTCGCGCTCGGCGCCTGCGGTATTTACAACATCATGCAAACGCCGATCGTACTGTCGGCGCTCAACCCGTTGCACGCGCTCGGCTTCGTCAGCGGCCACGGCTTCGCATCGTTCGTCGTGCTCGGTGCGGTCGTGCTCGCCATCACCGGCGCCGAAGCCTTGTACGCCGACATGGGTCACTTCGGCAAAGTACCGATTCGCATCGCCTGGTTCGGACTGGTGCTGCCGGCGCTGATGCTGAATTACTTCGGCCAAGGCGCGTTGCTGATGGCTAATCCGCTAGCGATCTCGAATCCGTTTTATCTCGCGTTTCCGTCGTGGGCGCTTTACCCGATGATCGGCTTAGCAACGGTCGCCACCGTGATCGCGTCGCAAGCGACGATCTCCGGCACTTACTCGCTCACCAAGCAGGCGATCCAATTGGGATATCTGCCGCGGATGAACATTCAGCACACCTCCGCCAGAGAAATCGGCCAGGTTTATGTACCCGGCGTAACCTGGATATTGCTCGTCGTGGTCATCGCCGCCGTCATCGGTTTCGGCTCCTCGTCGGATCTCGCATCGGCTTACGGTATTGCTGTCGTCGGCACCATGATGGTCGATACGTTCCTCACGTTCTTCGTGATCCGTTTCAATTGGCGCTATCCGCTTATCTTGTGCGTCATCGCTACCGGTTTCTTCGCCATCTTCGACATTACGTTTTTCTCCGCGACACTACTCAAAGTTGTCGAAGGCGGTTGGTTCCCGTTACTCCTGGGCGGCATCATGTTCGCCATCATCTCCACCTGGCGCCGCGGGCGCGAAGTGTTGTTGTCGCGCTTGAAGCAGCAATCGATTCCGTTGGATATTTTCTTAGGCTCGTTGTTGGCGAATCCGCCGACGCGCGTTCCTGGTACGGCGATTTTTTTAACGTCGACGTCGAACGCCGTGCCACACGCGTTGCTGCATAACTTGGTGCACAACAAAGTGCTGCACGAGCGCGTGGTGTTTCTCACCGTTATCGTGAAAGAAGAACCGTACGTCTCCGACGCCGAGCGCACCAGCGTCGAACCGCTGGGACACGAGTGTTATCGCATCGTGATTAATTTCGGTTTCAAAGATGAAACGGATGTACCGAAAGCATTGGAAACGTGTAAAGACAAAGGACTCGAATTTCCGACGCTGCAAACCTCGTATTTTTTAAGCAGAGAAACCGTTATCCCCAGTTTGCGCGTGGACAGTGGTATGGCGTTATGGCGCGAGCGCTTGTTCGCGACCATGGCGCGCAACGCCGGCAGCGTCGTCGAATACTTCAAGCTGCCGACAAACCGCGTCATCGAACTCGGCACCCAGATCGAATTCTGAGGTTACTTCAGCGTCGGCATGGCGAATTCGGGACCCGTGCCGCCCGTTAACCATCGCTGCGTGACCGCTTTTTGCCGGGTGTAAAAGCGCACCGCCTCCGGCCCGTAAACGTGATGATCGCCGAAGAGGCTGTGTTTCCAGCCACCGAAACTATGAAACGCCATCGGCACCGGAATCGGCACGTTCACCCCCACCATCCCCACTTGCACCCGATGCGCGTATTCACGCGCAGCGTTACCGTCGCGCGTGAATATCGCGGTGCCGTTACCGAGCGCGTGACGGTTTACTAAGTCGATCGCTTGCGTCAAATCCGGCACACGCACGACGCATAGGACCGGGCCGAAAATTTCTTCACGATAAATACGCATCGCCGGCGTGACGTGGTCGAAAATCGAACCGCCTAAAAAGAAACCGCGTTCGGGTA
>JAHFQD010000150.1 GCA_023266455.1 Candidatus Muproteobacteria bacterium | reverse complement strand
TGCCCCAGAGCGTTCGTAATCGAATGTAATTGCCCGCAACCTCCTCCATTCGCGCAATCATTGTAAGCCAGCGTTCTGACGTCATTAAGGTCCACACGTGGACCATCGATCTGAGTCACTTGACCGGTGCTGTTGTACGCCAGTGCGACGCTTCGGGAGATGGCATTTCCAGTAGAGCTGTATCCGCTTTGGTTAATACGTGTCGGTAAATTAGGGTGAGCACCGTCGGCGTATTGGATCGTCGTGATTTTGCTTTGGCCCGATACAACACTTGGCGAAATGATCTGCGTTGGCAGATCGAGCGTTGCGGATACATAGGAATAAGAAATTGTTCTTGTCGCTACCGTCGTCTGCGGATTTGCGCAGGTTCCTACTAAGCCTTCGGTCGTCGAAATTTTCTGATTCGTGACGTTATAGCTATAGGTCGTAATTTTCCCTTCTTCGTCTTTTTTACAAGCGAGATTGTTATTGCCGTCGAAGGTTTGAGTCAGGATTTTGCCGTCGGCTTGATTCGTTTTGGAAATAAGATTTCTGGTGCCGAGATTATTTTGGAACGTCATAACTTCGGCATTGTTGATCGCATCTCTTACCGTGGTTTGAGCGGCACTGTCATAGCTCAAGCTAAAACGCTCCGTGGCGTTCGCATGCTCGGTGCTATCCGCTTTCCCGGTGACGGTGTTGTAGTGATAGGTGCTGTAGCGTGTCGCGGTTCCTAACGAATCGACGTAGGAAATGCCCGTTAGCTGATTAGCGTAGTAAATCGTACCGGCGCCATTAGTAATGGGATCGGAATTTTCGTAGTGATATAGAACAGCTGTGTTATCTGGATATGTAACTTGGGTCAGATTGCGATTGCTCAAGGCGCCAACACGAACATAATCGTAACGAATGGTTTGTCCGCTGGGATCGGTAACCGTAGCAAGGCTGCCGTAGGGGTCATAACCAAACGTTAAAGTATTGCCGTAGGGATCGACGATGCGATCGAGCCGTAAACTATCCGTGGTATAGAGATAACTGACGGTTTGGCCGGCGGAATTAGTTTTTGATACTAATTGACCCGTAGAGTTAAACCGTTCAACACGACCATCGACCGACGCCAACATATAGCCAGAAGCGTCTTGAACGAGGTTTAAGCGCACATCGGCGTCGCTTTGCCAAACATTCCCAGTGAAATTAAATCGAAAAGTGCGACCGCTGCCATCGTGATAGCGAATATCAGTGGTGGCGACATCAAGGTTAGAGACAAATCCAAAAACCCAGCCCACACCAATGCCGATATCGGCACTTTGGCGAGCGAGTTCGCTATTGTAGTGGCGCGTTATGGTGAGAAAGCCGCTTGGGTGACGGTAATCTTCTTGAAATTCATATTTTTCGCCCGTCGCGACGTTGCAGGGATTGCCGGCGCCGACTTTGGGGCAACCACCGTTTTTAGGATCGGGCGTATCAAGGTCTCTGCCTTCATAACCCCAGTGACTATAGGCATCGCCTTCCAAATAGATTTGGCACACCGGCGCCTCACGAACCCCGATTTCCTCAGGAAGCCACTTGTAGGTGTGACGGCGGCAGTCGGGGTGACCCGAGCAAAGATAAGCTTCCCAAGCAGCTCCATGAGCGGCGCAGGCAGCTTGTTGGGTTTCGTACCATGTGGTGAGACCCGGCCACTGGATGCCCGAATGGGCGGTTTCGTAGACGCGAGCTTGGTTTAGTAATTCGGCTTGTGTAGTCGCCGTTACTAATAGAAGGACAATAAGAGAAACAAAACGGGAAACAAGATTCTCGTTCATGCGACGCATTGGTAACCCCTTCTACTTATTTATTTAGGTTACTCCGCATCCTTTTTCGGCATTCACCCCCACGAGTATTAAATCTCCGCACCCCTGCGAAGTATCTCTTAAAGCGGCACACATCCTGTTTGGGAAGAGAATAAAAGTCAAACAGAATAAAAAAACTAGCAGCAATCGGTGGTTAGAGCATAAAAAACAATGCACAGAATTTTCACAAGAAGGATTTTTTTCAAAGATTTAGAAATATTCTAAGGTGTTGGATGCTAAACAGATAAAAATGCGCGAACTCCAGATAAATTCTGACGTTGCCGGATGCTGCGGGATATTTTTGGAAGAAGAAATGGAGGCTGGGGTCGGAATTGAACCGGCGTACACGGATTTGCAGTCCGCTGCATGACCACTCTGCCACCCAGCCGTGGTAGCGTCGAAAAAACAGCAGTCTTAAAAAACGAGGGGAAGACTTACTGTAAGTCTTCCCCTCGCGTATTTGGAGCGGGAAAAGGGGTTCGAACCCTCGACCTCAACCTTGGCAAGGTTGCGCTCTACCAACTGAGCTATTCCCGCGGAGCGACGCATTTTAAAGGTAAGACGAACCTGGTTCAAGCACCGCTTTCTGCGGCGTTATTGCGGCGGCGCGGTTAAATTCGGCCAGGCGGCGCGCAGATAAGCGATCATGGACCACAACGTCAGCGCTGCGGCGATGTACATCAGGTATTCGCGGATGCGGAACGTCGGCATCCCTGCGACCGGTTCGCGCCAGATCAAAAAACCGATGGCGAACATTTGCGAGCCGGTTTTGAATTTTCCGATGTAAGAAACGGCGACGCGCGAGCGCTTGCCGACTTCGGCCATCCATTCGCGCAACGCCGACACCGCGATTTCGCGCCCCATAATGATCAACGCCACAATGCCGAACAAACGGCTGTCGATGACTTGCTTATGTACTTCAGTGTCGGCGATCAACATCATCAACGCCGCCGCCACCATAAGTTTGTCGGCCACGGGATCGAGAAATGCGCCGAACGACGAATATTGTTCAAGTTTGCGCGCCAGATAACCGTCGAGCCAATCGGTCAAACCGGCGGCGATGAAAATAGCGGTGGCGATTTTCGCGGCATGCGGATAAGGCAGGTAATACACGAAGACGAACAGCGGAATCAGCACTAGCCGCAACAAGGTCAACATATTTGGAACGTTCAGCAACACGTTTTAGTTTCCCTGTTCGTGAAAGGCATCGTAAATCCGTTGCGCCAACTCTTGCGAAATGCCGGGCACCCGCGCGAGTTCTTCGACGCCAGCCCGCATGACTTCGCGCAATCCACCCAAGTTTTTCAGCAGCATCTGCCGGCGTTTGTCGCCGACGCCTGGGATATCCTCGAGTACCGACGTGGTACGCGCTTTACTGCGTCGCGCCCGGTGGCCGGTGATGGCGAAACGGTGGGCTTCGTCGCGAACTTGTTGAATTAAATGCAATGCTGGCGAATCGGCGGGCAGTATAGTGGGCCGCGCCGATCCGGACAAGAAAAGTTGTTCCCTCCCCGCTTTGCGCGAAGGTCCTTTGGCGACGCCGATCAAAAGGAGATCGTCGACTTGCGTTTCTTTCAGCGCCGCGCTGGCGGCGGAGAGTTGTCCTTTGCCGCCGTCGATAAGAAGAACATCGGGTATTTTTCCTTCTTTTTCTTTCACACCGCGATAGCGGCGCATGAGCGCTTGCGACAAGGCGCCGTAGTCGTCTCCGGGCGTGACGTTTTCGATATTGAATCGCCGATAGTCCGATTTCACCGGGCCGGCCGTATCGAACACGACGCAGGAGGCGACCGTCGCTTCGCCGAAGGTATGACTGACGTCGAAACATTCGATGCGTTCCGGCGTAGCGTCGAGATTGAACGCGATGCGTAGCGCGTCGAAACGTTCGGTTAAACTTTGCCGTTCGGCCAAGCGCCGACGCAGCGACTCCTGCGCGTTAGCCTCGGCCATCTTGACCCAATGTTTCGGCGCGCCGCGCTGCGGTGTAATCAAGCGAGTTTTCTTCCCTGTTTGCTCAGAGAAGGCTTCTTCCAGCAATGACCGATCTGCCACCTTACCGTTAATGTAAAGCCGCTCTGGAACCGGTTTGCCCAGATAGTACTGCGGCAAGAACGCCGCGAGGATGTCCTCCGGCGCGCCCTCGGCACCGAGACTTGGGAAAAAACTTTTAGAGCCGAGATTGGCGCCGTTGCGAATGAACACCACAACGACGCAAGCGGCGTCTTTACCGACGGCGACCGCCAGCACGTCGGCGTCGCCACTATCACCGACGATATATTGCCGTTGCTGCACGCTCTTAAGCGTCGCGATTCGATCTCGATAGAGTGCCGCCGCTTCATAGTTGAGTTCCGTCGAGGCGGACTCCATCCGTCGCACCATGTCGTCGATCACATTGCGGCTGCGGCCTTCGAGGAACATGACTGCGTGCTGCACGTCGTCCCGGTAACGCTCGGATTCGATAAATCCTACGCACGGCGCGGAACAACGCTTGATCTGGTACTGCAGACAAGGCCGCGAGCGATTTTTGAAGAAACTGTCTTCGCACTGTCGTAGTAAAAAAATCTTCTGCAAAAGATTCATGCTTTCGCGTACCGACGACGCTGAGGGGAACGGTCCGAAATATCTGCCCTCTTCCTGCTTGGCGCCGCGATGAAACGCCAATCTTGGAAATTCCTGCGCCGTCGAAATGAATACGAATGGATAACTTTTGTCGTCGCGCAATACGATGTTGAAGCGCGGACGTGAGCTTTTGATGAGATTGTTTTCGAGCAGCAACGCTTCGGTTTCGGTATGCGTGACCGTAATGTCGATGCGCTCGATCAACGCCGCCAACGCACGCGTTTTGATCGATGTTTCCGACGCACGAAAATAGCTGCGCACGCGAGAACGCAGATTGCTTGCCTTGCCGACATACAGAATGTCGCCCTTGGCGTCGAACATGCGATAGACGCCCGGCGACGTTGGCAGCGTTTTGAGCGTGGCGACGTCGAAGGCCATAGAGTTAGCCGAGAAGTTTGGCGGCGGTGCTTATTATCTTATCGAACATTTCAGTCGTCAGACGACGAGTTTGCGTGTTGTAACGACTGCAATGATAAGAATCGAGGAGTCGTATGTCGCGCGGAAGCGAATATTCTGCCGCATGTGCGAAAGGATGCGCGCTCTGACGCAGTTCGAACGCTTGCAAAACGGCGGTATGCGCGACGCGGCCGAGCGCCAGGATCACGCTGTCTTTCGGTTGTGACGCCAATTCTGCTTGAAGATAGGTATTGCAGCGTTTGATCTCCTCCGGCAATGGCTTGTTCTGCGGCGGGAGGCATTTGACGGCGTTAGTGATGCGACAGTTTTTCAACACGAGCCCGTCGTCCGCGGAGATCGATTCGGCGCGCGTGGCGAAACCATACTTATGAAGCGTGCGGTACAACAAAATACCGGCGTGATCACCAGTGAACGGCCGTCCGGTGCGATTGGCGCCGTGCATGCCGGGCGCGAGACCGACGATTACGAAACGCGCGCGCCGGTCGCCGAAGGGCTCGACCGGACGC